>DASWDL010000104.1:0-2056 GCA_036395315.1 Nitrososphaeraceae archaeon | reverse complement strand
TGAACCGACAATTAACTCTACGTACCTCCAGACAGGTAAAGTAAACTTAGTTTTCAAGCATTTTGTTACCCACGGTCCTGACTCGTTTAGCGCGGCCATTGCTTCTCAATGTGCCCATGACCAAGGAAAGTTCTGGAACTTCTATGAGACGCTGTACAATAATCAAGGAGAAGAGAATTCTGGCTGGGCAAGCGTAGAAAATTTAAAGAAATTTGCAATAGGAATTCCTAAGATGGATACGCAAAAATTCACTTCCTGTCTCGATAGCCAGAAATACAAATCGCTAGTGGAAAATGACACTAACTTTGCGATTGCGTCAGGATTCCAGGGTACTCCCACATTCATAATACAACGGAGTGACGGAATAGATAAAGAAGTATTACTTGGAGCATATCCTTTCCCATCATTTCATTCAATAATTGAAAAGAAACTTTCTGAGGGATAATTTTAGTAATGAATTGAAGGAGGGTAAATCAAAAGAAATGTGCAAACGATCTTTTAAAGAGTCTTATCAAATACATAAAAATTTAAGAATCAACAATGTCGTCCACTGTTTCTTCCTTGTCGGTGCGTCTATGGCCCTCTAGTTGTTCTAAACATATGGTAAAACCGACATGAGCACAATCGTCGGATTTGCAGTGATTACAATACGGAATCCCATTAGTTGATTCGACATCGATTTCCTTAGCCAACGTCGTATCATAAAGCACTGTATGAACGTCGTTCATAAATTTTATTAAAACTATAGGATTAGCTGATGAAAGAGATTTCTTATCGGCCGAATTCATCCACTGCATAAAGGCGTCAGTCCCATCATCTATAGTTTCACATCTATGTACATGATTGCTATTAATCCTGTCCGGAGGTTCGGTAGTATCGTGCTCTTCCCCTGATTTGTCATGATTTTCTTTCAAATGACTTGCCTTTCTGTTAATCTTGTAAGATATTACAGCAAGTGCGCATCATATTAAGATACCGTCACAAGACTGGTACAAAAGATTATGAAAATCTCATAAAGTATAATGTAGAATATTAGATTCTCAAAAATAAGCATCTTAAAGTGCAAGGCTTTTGATTATTGGACAATATTAATGGAAGATTTAAGTGATAGTATGACCCTATATAAAGGGTGGAAAGCAAGAGGAAGAAAAAGCATGTGCACTATGATGATGAGACCCTTGAAAGGATGAAACGCTATTACAAGATTGACGACCATGACTCACTCTTGCGATTCATTAAGACTCACGGACTTAAAACCGAAGACATCGAAGTAGAATAGCGAGTCAATTTTTAACTATTTTTATGATCCTCTAGTCCCAGAGTTTGTATCATTTATAGGTCACACTCTCAGACATTTTCCATTTGTATAAAGTTAGCCGTTGGTGTTTAAAATTTGAGACGCTCCCCCAATCAAGATACGATTCAAGCCGTGCGGGTAGTATTCGGCTTAGGCTATGGCAAGTGGAAGACGGAAGCTCGGTGTGGCCCTTCAATAGCTATTAATTCTTGAGAGCGGTTTTGGTTTAGCCACGAATCCCACGATATGCAATATAATATGCAATATTGTGAGATTTCTGGCTTGATTAGGTTGTTCCTTGAAATTAATTAACCATAATAGCGTCAACGGCTTACCTCGCAATGTATTAACCTAAAGAATCCTAATACAGGTCACTGACAAAAGGGTTTTTATCCATTAGAAAGTCGATATTTTCCATTAGGAAGTAACATCTATATTATTGAGAATGAAATCAAAAACATGTAGTGCCGGAGCACGTCTAACCCACATCTTTCGACTTCGGCGCTGCATTCATTTATTATCCGCTTATATCCCATGTTGGTTGTAATCATAAACTATGATTACCATGTTTGCAGGACGTATAATGCCTGCTTATCTTGATTCAGTATAGGTAACACCACCAAAAGGTTATTTTATATTATCCTATGCCGTTACTCATATGTGGAAATTAATGACTTTTAGTCATTCACTATGCACCAGCTATTCCATTTGCAACTAGTACGGAGTAACATCCAAGGCCACAGTCTTCGCAGATTGGCT
>DASWDL010000103.1:0-1648 GCA_036395315.1 Nitrososphaeraceae archaeon | reverse complement strand
ATGTGAGAAGGATGATCAGTGGCGGAAGGCTGTTTAATTACTGCGAATACGCAGAGAAGATGTCAGCACTTGAATATGCCCAAAACGTAATTCAGGGTGAGTTGAGGGATCCCGTACTTTCCTTTGAGTTAGATAACGGATTCAGTTTTATTAAAATCCTACCGAATTACATGGATGACTTACGGTCGTTGAACTATGCAAGTTTCATAGAGTGGCTTAACCCCAATGTAAATAGAAAGCGATCATGAAAGTCATCGATTGCCATGTTCATTTGAATGGCTATCAAGAATCTGAACCATTTAACATAGAAAGGGAATTAAAAAAACTTCTTCGATACATGGATATTTACGATGTAGAATGTGCAATGGTTCTTTCCTCATACAAGGTTACGTCACATAGACCTTCGGTGGAAAGACTTCTAAAGATTGCAGAAAAATATGAGAATCTGAAATTAGTGGCAGGCTATTCGATGGAGAACCACACATCGAGTGACTTTCGAAAATTCAGAAGATGGTTAAAAGAAGAGAAGTTGATTGGAATAAAAATTTACTGTGGGTACGAACCACATTACCCGTCAGATAAAGGATATAAAAAAATCTATGAACTATGCGTGGAGTTCAATGCACCTGTGATGATACATTGCGGCGATACATTCGCCCGCAATGCCAAACTAAAATACAGCCATCCACTTAATGTAGATGAAATTGCTACTGATAATCCAGAGCTAAAGATTGTAATATGTCATTTAGGTAATCCGTGGATACTCGACTGTCAAGAAGTATTGTATAAGAACCAGAATGTCCATGCAGATATATCAGGATTATTTTATGGTCCTTCAGATCAATATTATGAGCAATGCTTAGTCCTAAAAATAAAGGAACTATTGAGCTATACTTCTCATCCTCATCATTTAATGTTTGGAACTGATTGGCCGATATCTGATTCAAAACTTTGCTTCCGACTTGTCGACAAGTTATCTCTTTCAAAAGAAGATCTGCATTTACTAATGTATGGTAATGTACAGAAATTGTTTAACCTTTGAAATAAGGCTTTCTATCAAAATGATTATACAAAACTAAATGTTCTAGTTCTTCAAGCTATTTCTGTACATACTTCAAGTACGCAGAAATCCGTGTGTCGTTAAATATCCATTTTACGCTTATGATAATTCTATATTGTACTGGACTCGGGGTGATAGGTCTCGATTTGAATTGTTATGTGGCTTATCCCAAACTTGTTTTCGACAATCGAATTAATCTCTCTTAAGATGGCCTGTGATTTTGCTGGATCAATCACTACAACGTGTGCTGACAATGCGTCTATGCCTGAAGTAATAGTCCAAATATGCAACTCAAAAACACCAGTAACCCCCTTTACTTGCATTATCGCTTTCTTGACTTCATCATGTGATATATTAGGTGGCACTCCTTCCATGAGAATATGTACTGATCTTTTCATAAGAGACCATGTTCTTGGAAAGATGAATATGGATATAGCTATACTAGCAATCGGGTCAGCCAAATAAAATCCTGTAAAGATTATGATTAACGCAACCAAGATTACACCAGCAGAGCTTAATGCATCGCTATAAACTTCCAAGAATGCACTCTGGATATTCAAATTCTCTTCATGACCGTCAGGATGATAA
>DASWDL010000102.1:0-5064 GCA_036395315.1 Nitrososphaeraceae archaeon | reverse complement strand
TCCCTTGAAAACCAAAGACGAATCAAAACTATTAGACAAAAAATAACAGAATTGTCATTTCTTGATAATTTCAAAAACTCGTTTATAATAATGGCGGCTACGAACGACAAAAATCTAAATAGAAAAATAATTGAAAGAGGTCAAAGAATGGGTGCCTTGGTCTATGCTGCAGACGATCCAAGTGTCAGTGATTTTTCATACGCCTCATTGACTAATATAGAAGGTATCATGCAAATTGCAATTTCTACCTATGGAAAAAGTCCGCTTATGGCTAGAAAGTTAAGGATTAGAATTGAAAGAATATTACGGAACGCTATAAAAAGTACTGATTTGGACAATATTGTTCTGCAGGAGTTTGCCCGTAATTTAGCAAAAGATAAAATCAAATCACTAAAGCAACGGAAGGAGTTTCTTTATTTCATAATGAAAGACAAAAATATACAGGATATGATATTAGCAAGACGATTAGATGACGCGAAAGAGGTTGCGAAAACGCTAATAAATAGCTGGGAGGAGATTGTGAACAAATGAATGAAGATCTTGATACAATCAAGATACTAAATCTTAGAGTAACATTTAAGAACGCACCGATTCAGGCTTTGGAAAAATTCACTTTCAAAAATCTTGAGGATGCATATAGAGGGTTTTTAGAGATTCCCGGAGTGAAAGAATGCGTTTTGATGCAGACTTGCAATAGGGTTGAAATTTTCTTGGCTCATTCAAACGTTATTATCGGAAAAATCGTAGAAACGTGGGCTATGATTACCGGAGTGCAAGATTCATTCTTGAAGTATGTGGAACTTAGTGAAGACAAGAACGCGGTAAGACACCTTATGAGCCTAACCTCCGGATTGGAATCGTTAGTAGTAGGTGAGGATCAGATCCTTGGACAGGTAAGACGTGCCTTTGAATATGCCCGTGTTCAAAAATACATGGGTTTCGATCTTTCGTTGATTTTCGAACGGGCAATTAAGATAGGAACCAGGATAAGAAATCAAAGTGGCCTAAATAAAGGAAGTCTCTCTGTTGGTTCTGTGGCAGTTAATTTGGCAGAAGACTACTTTGATGATTTAACTAAAAAGAACGTTCTCCTAATAGGAACAGGCGAAGGTGCTAGCTTGATCGCAAAATCTTTGAATAAGAGACATCTCAATTTCATGGTCGCTAGCAGAACTTACGATCGTGCAAGATGCTTTTCAGAGTCGGTAGGTGGCAAACCAATAGAATTCGAATCGGCATTATCTTCATTTGGTAACGTTGATTTGGTCTTTGTTTCTACCACCGCACCATATTTCCTTCTCACCTACGATCGAGTACAGATTGGAATGACTGGAAGAAAGCACGGCTTAATGATATTCGATCTTTCTAATCCAAGGACAGTTGAAGACAAGGTTGCCTCTATACCAGGAGTAAAATTAGTAAACATGGACCAAATTGCGGAGATGGTTGACAGGAACATGAGGAACAGGCAATTTGGAATTAGATGCGCAGAAAGTATGCTTGAGGAAGAAATTCTATTTGTAGATCATCTATTCAGAAAGAAGAGGGCGGAGCCATTCGTTGTTTCAATCTTCAAGAGTGTCGAAGAAGTTAGAGAACGCGAGTTGAGTAAGGCAGCGAAGATGATGTCAATCAGACCCGGAACAAAAGAATTCAGGGTATTGGAACAACTATCATTTGCAATTGTAGAGGGAATTCTATCAACTCCAATGAACAATTTCAGAAAGGAAATAGGCAGCTATGAAAAAAATCAAGAGATTCTGAATATAATTTCTAGGATATTTGACTATGATAAGAAATGATGGGTTTAGTGGCCGAAAATTTCCCGAAGTAAGACTGAGAAGACTTAGAAGAACTGCATCCATTAGGGAGCTTTTTCAAGAAACTCGCATATCTGTACGTGATTTGGTTTCTCCACTGTTCGTAAGCGAAGAGCAAAAGCAACCTCAGGAATTAAAAAGTATGCCCGGAATCTTTAGTTTGCCGGCAGAGAGTTTGGTACAAAATGTAGAGGATCAATACGAACTCGGGATTAAAGCCTTCATACTGTTTGGCATACCTACTAAGAAGGACAGAGGGGGGAATTCGGCTTTTAAACGAGACGGAATTGTCCAAAGATCTGTAGATTTATTAAGAAAACAATTTTCCGATAGTATAGTCATCATTACTGATGTATGTCTTTGTCAGTACACAAGTCAGGGCCATTGTGGGATACTGGAGCGTGGGACTGTTAATAATGATAAAAGTTTGGAAATACTATCAAGAATAGCTGTTAGTCATGCAGAGTCAGGCGTTGATTTTGTCGCTCCATCTGCAATGATGGATGGCCAGGTTTCTTCTATTAGGCAAGCTCTCGATACCTCTGGGCTGAACAATGTTGGGATTATAGGATACTCGGCAAAGCTTTCATCAATACTTTATTCCCCATTCAGGGAGATAGCTGACTCCAGTCCGCATGAAGGAGATAGAAAATCGTACCAGATGGCATTTACTAACGCAGAGGAGGCTATGCAGGAAATATTTCTGGATATTGAAGAAGGAGCCGATGCAATTATGATTAAGCCAGCTCTTCCTTGCCTTGATCTAATTTACAGGGCAAGACAGTCCACGCTTGTGCCGGTGTGTGCTTTTAGCGTTTCAGGCGAATATGCAATGTTAAAAGCTGCTGCCGGAGAGGGCTACATAGATGAAAATGAAGCTATACCAGAGTTTATTACCTCTATTAAAAGAGCGGGAGCCGATATCATTATAACATATCATGCAAAAAAAATGGCTGAATTGTTGCTAGAGTAAGAATCCCATTCCCTCGATAGAATTATAACAGTTCGGAGAACTCCATTAGTTATAGTTGTCAAAATCTTTATTTGAACGCGCAAAATTAAGGATCCCTGGAGGTGTGAATAGTCCGGTCCGGTTTTACACTCCAAATCCATTGTTTATTTCTTCAGCAAATGGCTCTAAAATAGTAACGTCAGATCACATTACACTCACTGATTATTGCATGGGATACGGAGCAGTAATATTTGGACATGCGTGTCCTGATATAACCGAAGCAGTAAAAAATCAATTGGACAAAGGAAATCTCTATTGCATGCCGACACAACAAGAAGTGGAACTAGCGGAATTGTTGTGCAAGGTAATTCCTCATACGGATCAAGTCAGAATAATGAACACAGGCTCAGAAGCAACTATGCACGCAATCAGACTTGCTAGAGCCATCACAAAAAAAAGGAAGATTGTAAAATTTGATGGATGTTATCATGGTTCTTATGATGAGGTGCTTGTTAATGCAGGGTCTGGTGCAGCAAATCCTCATCCTCACGATGGTAAAACTGCCAAATACGCGCAAAACACTTTACTACTAGCATATAACGATGTCCCAGCTATGGAGGAATTGGTAAACACCCAGGATGATATTGCTTGCATGATTGTTGAACCTGTCATTGCAAATATGGGTTTAATAGCTCCTAAACAAGATTTTTTGAATAAACTGAGAAGGATTACGGCAGAGAACAATATTATACTTATATTCGATGAAGTAGTTACAGGATTCAGGTTAAGTCTTGGGGGAGCATCAGAATATTTTGGGATCTCCCCGGATATCTCAACTTTTGGAAAAGCATTAGGAAATGGATTTCCGATTGCTGCAGTAACTGGTAAAAAGGATATTCTAGAATATTTTTCACCCACAGGTACTGTGTATCAGGGAAGTACGTATGCTGGCAATCCGGTCTGTGTTACTGCTTGCATAGCTACGGTTCAAAAATTAGAAAATATGAAAAATGAAATTTATCCCAAAATGTCTAGACTTTGCGATTCGCTAATTAGAGGAATTAATGATAGACTAGAAATGCTTGGCTTGCCTTACTGTCTCAATCACATTGGTTCTATGTTTCAACTATTCTTTACCGACATAAAAGTTGAAAATGCAAGTAACGCCAGAACAAGTAATAGAGCACAATATACCGAACTTTTCAATAATTTAATAAAATCGGGAATTTTTATTCCACCGTCCCAATTTGAAACATGCTTTATATCTGCTAGCCATACCGAAGAGGATATAGATATTACGATTGATTCTTATACAAATGCCTTGACCAAAGTGAGAGCGCGGTGACAATCAGATACATTGCCGCTTCACGGAGTAGTAAACTGGCACTAAAACAGACGGAAATTGTATTGAATGCCTTGACAAAACTTCACACCGGTGATCAATTTCATATCGTACCGATAAAAACAGTGGGCGACATTGACAAGCGTCCCCTTTTTTCAATGGATCGAAAAGGGTTGTTTGAAAAGGAGGTTAATGATTCAGTTTTGAATGGTCAAGCAGATTTTGGCGTGCATAGCTTGAAAGATATTCCTACAGATTTGCACCCCGATCTTCTGATTGCTTCTGTACCGAAAAGAGCAGATCCTCATGATGCATTGGTAAGCAAGAACAAAATAAACCTCAGAAATCTATCTAAAGGTTCTAAAGTAGGGACGAGTAGCTTGAGAAGAGCAATCCAGATCAAACAAAAAAATTCAGCTGTTGAGGTAATCCCCATTCGAGGAAATGTCGAAACTAGAATTAATAAATCATTAGATGGACTCTTTGATGCTGTAGTATTGGCACAAGCCGGCCTTGCTAGACTTGGTTTGGAACATACTATAGTAGAGAGATTCAGCATTAGAGATTTCCTTCCTGCCCCAGGACAAGGGGCGATAGCAATAGTTTGTCGAAGAGATAATAAATCAATAGTATCGCTCCTACAAGAAATCGAACATTTGCCATCACGAAAATCTATTGATGCAGAGCGCGCGTTAATAAAAGGGATTAATACTGGATGCAGGTTTCCAGTCGGCGTATTGGCTAATTATGACAGAGAATCAAAGACAATTCGCCTAAGGGCTAAGGCATTTTCGGTAGACGGAAAAAAATCTTTAAGAGTTGAAAAGATAGGGAAAAGTTCGAAGGCAAAGGAGATTGGCGACGCCGCTGCACAATGGTTTATCAGAAATGGAATTGAAGAAATAGCACACGGATGGAGAGATGCGTTAAATTCATGGAACAAGATCTAG
>DASWDL010000101.1:0-2349 GCA_036395315.1 Nitrososphaeraceae archaeon | reverse complement strand
CCCGCATTTGCTGTCATCCTGGTGTTGGAAAGGGTATTCCAACACTTTCCAAACAATTTATTAGCTCAGCCTGTACCTGTGCACATAATCAGATTTAATTATAATCCTTCATGAATAATTGAGAGGGTGAACACTATTTAGCGGCCCTTAATTCAAGTGTCTCGTAGAATCTTAATGCAAGGGAGAGCGTCCTTTAATTAAAATTAAATAATGATGCTAGTTATTAACATTATGTGTTAGCATCCCCTGCAAAACTTCCTACACGTGAGGATATTAAAAAATTAACTGTAACTGACATTGCTATAATGATTGAGTTGGCATATTTCCTAAGAGACAGCCTCAAAAAATATATCTCAATTGATCCTTTTACTGCACTAGACCCATTTGGCAATGAAGATGATTACACCTACTCTATTATTGTTGACATAGAAGAACCGATAAGAATAATTGCTATGGTTGCTACCAAGAAAGATCCTCTACCTCAGATACCTTGGAACAACATACTTGATGGCCGCTTGATTAGATTGTCATTATCAAGACTGGATGCTGCGGGATTAAAGTATGAAATGATGCCAAAGGATACTAATAACTTCTATCCGTATAGACGATCTGGTAAGATTGCGGGATATGTTATGTTTGCATTCCAAATTTGTGGACGCCATTAATGAGTTTATAGAACAGTGGGAGATTTCAAGCCATCGATTTTATTTCTTGCATTCAATAGCTAATTTAAGTGACTATATCACTGGCTCTTCTCTTATCTTCAAGTTTCCATCAGATAAAATTTCTATTCCCATAATTTCAAGAATTACTTTTGCTTGTTCGTTTCTTTCCCTTCCAAGTATCTTCTTGGCCATTTTTAATCTGTATGCCGGGGCCCAATGTTGGCCTATTTTGTATTTACCACGCATTTCTTTCGGAACTACCTTGATTACAGTAACTTCATGCACAGATGACATATGAGAGTCGAGTGATTCATATTCTCCTTCCGTCTGGTACTTGTCCATCAACATATTCAGTGCCTCTGCTTTCTCTTCAGTATCTTCAACGATTACTGCGTTTCCTTTCATAACCACACTGATGTAAAGGGTATCAGCTTGTGACGCATCAGTAGGATGAAAGTAGTATGATGGTAAGAAGCAAATATGCCGATCAACTTCAAATCCAACATTTGAATTTCGCTTAATATTCTCAAGCTTTTCGCCTAAAGGATGGGAATGCATGTAAACTCCATCTAATTTTATTATATTATGTGACTTAATACGTGGATCGGCTGATTGTATATACACAAAATTCATCGGTATAACTTGAGGATAGCCGTGTATATCGATGGATGCAATCCTACCAACGGGTTGGCTATTTAGAAACTCAATGATTTTCTCCTTAGATTGTATTTCCAGTTTCTTTACGAGCTGCATTTTAGGTTATTTCTTACAAGGTAGTATTATAATAACTAGGCATAGTGTGGTCTAAACCTGATTTGGCCTCTGAGGTCTGAAAGCTCTAAGAAGCACCATATTTCATTTGGCCATCAAGTCAGAGACTATACACAAAAATTACAAGAAAAGACCTATCAACTGAGAGAGCACAAAACATGATCACAAGATGATTTTAGCCACTTCTGAACATGGAATGTTTCGAGAGCAAAAGGTTTCAGGTGTTATATAACTTGCCGGAGCCGTATTATCTAGGAAGCTAAGGTTATAATGCTCCATGCCACCTCTGAGAGCCTGCTGCTTAAGTAGTAGGATTTTTAGACTTTGATTGTTGTTTTTTTGCTGCTTCCATGTTATCTTCCTTTATTTCTTCTAATCGATCTTGATCTTCTTGGTGCATATTATTGTTCTCATCATTATCCTCTGAGGTTTTATTTGTCATAATTGTTGGATGTTATAGTGATTTCAAATAATAAAACTTTCTTGGTACTGCTAATCAAGTTCCATAGTAGATAACGAGTGACCGGTCCTTTGTAGTAAGCCACTTGAGATTGATCCAGAAAGTACAACTACCGTGTCATATTGTTAGGATTTGATGAATGGGATACAACGGAAGAATCCATGTTACAGGAAGGTAAGGTGCTTCTGAATCCGCGTATCGCACTGCTCCCAAAACACATAATCCTAGAATTGCATGCAATTATGTCGTCACCACGTCTACATCTGAAATCCGCAATAGAATTGAGGATATCGTAAGTATAGTCCATTTGTATAATCAGAAATCGCACTATAGTAGTAGGGTAATGGCAACGTCTATTTCGGTTTACCGAGAGAACATCTGACAATATAATAAGGGCAGTCAAATAAGACGTTGTGACGGACTTGGCGGGGCAGAGACAGGCCATAGGGATTT
>DASWDL010000100.1:0-11346 GCA_036395315.1 Nitrososphaeraceae archaeon | reverse complement strand
ACTGAGTGGTAAATAATTCATTCGATTATTGAAAAATTTATCCAATAATTCATGATATTTGGGATGCTTGCTTATTTTATTGGGGGTTTAGAAAAATTTATTATGATTTGAGATCAACTTGAGGCAGTGTATATTGAGCCGATATCTGTTCCTTATGCAGTCAAGCAGGTTATAGGGTCTAATGGTTTATTCATTCAGGCGCTGAGAACAGGCATTGCGAATTATACTGCAATGGCATCAAAAATAAAAGCCGATGTTGAGAAATTAACCAAGGCTCCAGTCAATCTGAATACGTTAGTGGTTGCCATAAAGAGATTCGCAGACTCGTTACAGCATGAAAAAATAACCACTTTGGCTATCAATGGTATTAGGATGTCACTTACCGGAAGCATTGTTGATGTAGGCTTCAGCTCCGTTTCACGCGAAGTTGTTCGGGTCTTGGATGAGCTTATAGACTCGGACAAAGATTATAGTCTGTTTAGGACAAATAAACAAGTCAAGCTTTTTGCAGAGGATCTTGACGAGGTGCGTACAATATTCGGGCTTGAAAATTTTCAAGGCATTATAAAAGAGGGCCTTTCGAAAATAACAATAACTATGCCGTCAGGCTTACAAAATACTTATAGTATTCTATCGATGGTATCCTACATACTTTCTATTAATCAGATTCCCGTGTATAATGCTTTTTTTTCACATGACCAGATTATATTGATATTTAACGTAGACGATGCCGCAAGGGCTTATGAAATGATTAGGGAAAGAATTACCAACTATTCATGCTAGTTCATCAAGACTTTGTTTAAACTCATATTTCCACGACATTTGAAGCACTTAGTAGTCTACATCGTCCTTTATAGTGTCAAGGAAAAAGAAAAGGAAAAATTCTATCTCTACCGGTAATATGGCACTGTTACCTTCTCGCCCGGTTTTCCTTCTCTTTGAGTCTTTATTTTCTTTACACCCTCTTCAAAATGACGCATCATAACATGCGCCTCTGAAACATGCTTAGCTGCCTCTTCAGGCGTCGGATACTTTGCCAGGTACTCGTGTAAGACGAGAGAAACAGCAGTGTTTGCTACCGAGCTTGTATCAGCACCACTGAATCCTTCCGTAAGTTCGGCAACACGTGCCAAATTAACATCCGGTCCTAATGGTTTATCTTTTGAATGGATTTCCAGTATCTTTTGTCTTGCAAGTTTATCCGGCATAGGTACAAAAACTATTTTATCAAATCTACCAGGCCTTAATAGAGCTGGATCTATTATATCTGCCCTATTTGTCGCAGCTAAAACTACAACCCCAGAAAGGGCCTGAATTCCATCAAGTTCAGTTAGCAGCTGCGATACTACCCTTTCCGTGACCATACTATCCCCGCCCATTCCTCTAGTAGGAGCTATAGAGTCTATCTCATCGAAAAAAACCACGCAAGGAGCAGCCTGTCGCGCCCTTCGGAATATTTCTCTAATTCCACGTTCGGATTCTCCCACCCACTTACTCAAGAGCTCAGGACCTCTAACGCTTATGAAATTTGCTTCTGATTCAGTCGCGACTGCTTTTGCTAGGAGTGTTTTGCCCGTACCCGACGGTCCGTGCATTAATAATCCCTTGGGCATGGAATGTCCTAGCTTGGTGTAAAGTTCAGGATACCTCAATGGCCATTCTACTGCTTCTTGTAACTCACGCTTTACCTCTTCAAGCCCTCCGATCGCGGACCACGGAATGTCAGGTGATTCAAGATAAACTTCTCTCATCGCGGAGGGCATAACCTCCTTAACAGCATTTTCAAAGTCTGCCATGGTGACAATTAGTTTATTCAATACCTCTGGCGATAACTTCTCGTCCTCCAAATTAAGCTCTGGCAATAATCTTCGCAAGCATTTCATCGCAGCCTCCTTGCAGAGGTATTCCAAGTCGGCTCCTACAAATCCGTGTGTAACTGCTGCCACTCGATCCTGTTCAACATCTGTATCTAGGGGCATATTTCTTGTATGGATCTGAAGGATCTCTAATCGTCCACGCTTATCTGGTACTTTTATTTCGATTTCTCTATCAAACCTACCAGGTCTTCTCAAGGCCGGATCTATTGCGTTTGGCCTGTTGGTAGCAGCAATGACAATTACCTTACCTCTAGCTTCCAATCCATCCATTAGCGACAGAAGTTGCGATACCACACGCCTTTCCACCTCTCCCGTTACCTCTTCCCTCTTAGGTGCAATCGAGTCAATTTCATCGATGAATATGATAGATGGCGCCTTCTCTTTTGCTTCTTTAAAAATCTCTCTAAGGCGCGCTTCCGACTCGCCATAGAATTTACTCATAATTTCTGGTCCGGAGATGCTTATGAAGTGAGCGTTGCTTTCATTGGCTACTGCCTTAGCGAGAAGGGTCTTCCCAGTACCAGGAGGGCCGTATAGCAAAACACCTTTTGGAGCCTCTATGCCTAATTTTTCGAAAATTTCTGGGTGTCTCAGTGGCAATTCTATCATCTCTCGTACCTTCTGAATCTCTTCCTTTAGGCCGCCAATGTCTTCGTATGTAACTTGAGGTACACCCCTAAGGGTTTCACCTTTCTCAGCGATATGGAATATCGTCTTTTGAGTAACTAAAACTGCATCTGAAGCAGGGGTGACCCCAATTACTTGAAATGTAAGCCTTCCTCCAAAATATGGAACCATCACATTATCACCCTTAATCAAGGGTACACTTTCTAATGCATCAGCGAGATATCTCTCATCAATAGGAGGTATAGCTTCCAACGGGGCAACGATTACTTTCTCTGCTGGAACCGCCTTTATTTTCCTGACGATTACTGTGTCCCCTATCGCTACGCCCGCATTATTTCTAACCAGGCCATCAACTCTTACTATTCCTTTTCCTTCGTCAGATGGATATAACGGCAGACACTTGGCAACAGTTCTACGTTTACCCCGAATTTCAATTACGTCGCCTGTAGAAGCACTCAAAGAATCCATAGAATCATAGTCGATACGTGCAACCCCACGACCCACATCGCGGGTGTAAGCTTCGAGTACTTTCAATGACAGGGTATTCTGACTCACAATATCAATTACGACTTTACTTATCTTTATACCTTTGTTAGATTAGTTATATTAATAATTGACATTACAAATGTCCCATCAATATGAATACGGGACCTAATTTAGCTAGGAATTAAATTCAGTCCAATTCTTTGGCGTACATCAGATCGTAAAATTAGATTTAGTCTGTTATCATTTACGATTGAACTTTTATTACCCAACGGTATTAATTATCAAAAGCTTAAAATCACCATATTTATTAAAATGTGGCGAAGTCATTGGGAAAGAGAACACTCGTAAGAAGGAGAGGAAGGGGAGGTAAGCAATTTAGAGCTGCGACGGTTGGAAAAATTTCACCCTCAAATTATCCAAATTTTAAATTTCCTGAAAGACATTTTGGGTCAGTTGTGGATATAGTTCATGAAACAGGGAGGGATGCACCATTAGCGATAGTAAGGTATGATAACAGAAATGTCAGTTATATTCCCGCAACTGAAGGGATCGAAGTAGGAAATACTATCCAAATCGGTTATGATATTCCCCCTGAACGGAACAATATTTTAGCTTTAGAATCTATCCCTGATGGTACTTTAATTTGCAATTTGGAAAAGGCGATAGGAGATGGTGGAAAGCTTGTTAAAGCCTCGGGTTCCTCTGCAATCGTTTTTTCCCATTCTGCTCAAGGTGTTACAGTAAAATTACCGTCTGGGAAATTCACTACATTAAATCCAAAATGTAAAGCAATGATAGGTATTGTTGCTGGTGCGGGAAGAAAGGAAAAGCCTTTCCTAAAGGCCGGAAATCGAGCCAAATATATGCAGGCAAAAGGAAAGTTATATCCAACAGTTCGAGGTATTGCTCAAGCAGCCGTTTATCACCCACATGGTGGTGGTAGACATCAACATATAGGTCGTCAATCTTCAGTCGGGAGAACTACCCCACCCGGCCGAAAAGTGGGAAATATTTCACCCAGAAAAACAGGTAGGGCAAGACTGAAGGAAAGAAGATAATAATGATCAAATTTTCGTCTCGAGCACTGTCATTTGCAAATAATGTTACCATCTTTTAGTCCTATAAAACAGTAGATAATTGAATAAATCATTAACTGACGGCCATATCATTTTAAAACTGATGAAGGAGTCACTTAAAGATAATAATCTTTCGAAGAGGACTGCATTAAAGGAATTGCAACAAATTGAAGGGGGGGACCCTTTCAAGATTTTGATCGCAACCATCTTATCCGCTCGGTCTAGAGATGAAAATACAAGAAGAGTTGTCAAAACTTTATTTGCAAAATTTAGAGACGTTGAAGAGTTTTCTAGAGCTGACTTGGGGGATATACGACGGTTAATACATAGTATTGGATTCTACAATATTAAGGGTCTAAGGATTAAGCAAGTGGTACGAGCCCTATCTGACAGGTATAACGGCATGGTTCCGTCTAATATGCAAGATCTTTTGACCTTGCCAGGTGTAGGGAGAAAAACAGCAAATTGTGTGCTTGTATATGCATTTAAGAAACCTGCAATTCCAGTTGACGTTCATGTTCACAGGGTATCTAACAGGCTGGGGATTGTTAAGACAAACAAACCAGAGGAGACGGAATTAAAACTCTATAATATATTTGATAAAAAATCTTGGGTGGAAGTGAATGATACCTTCGTTTCCTACGGTCAAAATATATGTCTTCCAATCAAGCCAAGATGTGCCATATGTAAGCTCAAGAAGATTTGCAAATTTTATAAATACTCTAATGGTAGCTATCTCTCTTCTTCTTGAGAAGTAGAATGAGCAAAATGCCTCCTACTAGGACTAGCATTATGAGAGGAACATAGTATATTGGGGAATCCGCTGGATTACCATAAATTATATTAAACGAAATATCTCCACCAAATGCGTTTGGAGGATCTTCTGGTCTATCCTTACCGTACACCTCTATAGCATTTAGGAGGAAATCATTAATTGAGAGTCTATCTATAATTATTCTCTTACCATTTGTAATAGTCAAACCTTGATTATTTGCATGTGCTACAAATATAGGTTGATCTCTAGACCAGCCATCGGTATTGCGTTCATACACCCTAATATATCCCGAATCACGGGTATTAACGGCAGCCCAAAATTTACTTGAATTTCCTCCAAACATACCTAGCTCAATGAATTTTTCGCTTGGAGGAGGCTCTAGAATTCTTATTATTGTTTTTGCATTTGAGGATGGAAAATACGACAAGTTATTTTGAATAATAATTTGCCAATTAGTTGGAATTGGTCTAAGAAACGAATTTAATACAGGATTTTTCCTGTCCACATTAGACGCTATAAAAGAAACATTGAAAGATTCACTATTCTTAGTACTCACGATATTAGAAATTTCACTTGGTTGACCGTATATAATTATTGAATTCACAATCCCAATGTAACTAAATAATGTAGACGTAAGAAGTAAGATTATGAAATATTTTCTCAATTTTATCAGAACTAATTATTGGTCGAATATTTGTTATTCCAAGACAAATGGATTTTCAGATGAGATAATTAATTCAGATACTTCAGGCCTCATCAGGTGTTTTTCTGGAACTTGGCGCGTATCTACCATTTTGCGTATCATCGTGCCACTCAGCTCCTCCCGAAATTCAGGAGGATGTGGACATGTCTTTTCATTTGCATATGCAATGCACCTCTTGCAGTAGTAAAATGAGGAAAAAAAGACAGGTTGGATGTCTAGATCCGGGTAGTCTTTAAAAATATTGTGTGCTGCATAAGGGGAATAATAATGTCCTACTCCTGCATGATCCCGACCAACAATAAAATGAGTACAGCCGAAGTTCTTACGGATTATTGCATGATGAATTGCCTCTCTTGGTCCTGCATATCTCATTTCCGTATGCAGTGTAGCAAACAAAACTTTCTCCATTTGATAATAATTTCTAATCAATACATCATAAGCCTTTATAATCATCTCATCTGTGAAGTCTCCAGTCTTCTTTTTACCAATTAAGGGATTTATGAAGAGACCATCATAAATATTCAGCGCTGCCTTCTGAAGCATTTCATGAGCATTGTGTGGAACATTTCTAGTCTGAAATCCAGCTACAGTTTTCCATTTAGCCCGGGCGATTTCTTTCCGTGTCTGCAAAGGACTTGATCTAAATCTCCTTATTCCCGTGTTTTCCCTCACCGAGAAGACATCTATTTTTCCACCTAAGAGGGTATTATTCATTGCCTTTACTTTCTTAACGCCAGGATGATTTGGATCTACTGTACCATAAACTGATTTAGCCATAAGTATTTTATCGTATTTGTACAAATCTGTTATGTGTAAAATCCCAAAACGATCTTCTCCTGAGCTCAAAAGAACATCCTTTGAATCCTTTAACTTTCTCGCTGTCAATTCATCAACATCTAGGACGATGGGTATAGTCCAGGGAGTCCCATCACACAGTCTTCCATTCTTCAATACATTTTCAAAATCGTCTTCATTCAGAAATCCATCAAGAGGACTGAGTACTCCCTCAGCTATATTCTCGATTTCTGTACGCGTGCTACCGGGGACATTAAAGACGGTCATTCCCGATAAGTTCTTAGCCGCGATACAATTATTTACCAATGACCCGCCATGAGGCAGAATTAAACCTTGACTCAATTTACATTATTCAACCTTTTTGTCTTGTTTACGAATTGGTTCCTAATGTAAACCACATTCCCTAGTAGATGAAGTCTCCCACCACCACCTTCCAGCTCGAGGGTCTTCTCCAGGCTGCACGGCCCTCGTACAAGGGGCACATCCTATGCTTTGGTACCCAACTGAGTGTAACTTGTTATAAGGAACTTCATTATCCTTTATGAATTTCCATATTTGATGTGATTTCCAATCTGCAAGCGGGTTTACTTTCACAATGTTATTATGCGCGGTATCAATTTCCATCTTTGGAATCCTGCTCCTGGTAGCAGATTGCTCACGTCTAATTCCGGTAATCCAACAATCTAAATCCTTCAACGCCCTTCCAAGGGGTTTAACCTTTCTTATATTACAACACAGTTTTCTATCCTCAATGCTATCGTACATTAAATTAATCCCTTTGCTTGTGACCATCTGTTCAACACTAGAACTTTCAGGAAAAAATACGTCTATAGTTACACCATACTTCTTCTTGACTTTGTCCATTACATCATATGTTTCTTGATTTAACCTACCTGTGTCTAAAGTAAATATTTTGGTATACGCTCTATTAATCCTACACATTAAGTGAATCAAAACTACATCTTCAGCACCAAAACTAGATGCCAAGGATATACGAGGCGCAAAAGAATTCAACGCCCACCTGAGAATCTCTTCGGCAGATCTTGATTCCATCTCTCTGGATATCAAATCAAAGTCTTTAATAGATAATTTAGTATTTTTAGTAGTATCAGAACTTAATTGATCCATAAGTTAATGTTTGTTTAGTAGAGTTATAATTTTTTGTTTTTGATTTTTGTTGGATATACTCAATTCCTTTATTAAGAAGAGTTTTTTTATAGAAACTGGGTTACAACATACTCAAAACCGAGGTATAGACAAATTATGAGTGATGATTTTTGGCAGAAGGTGTTACAATATCGTGAACTCGGACTTGATCCGCTCAGATGGATTACGAACTCTATTAATGAAGTAGACTCTATGGTTTTGTGCGATTTCCTAAGACAGAATAGGCGATCGAATCATCTTTTAGATTATTCATGGTATGATGCATTTCCTTATTGTGGAAAGAATCCTGATTTAATAAGGAGAATGTATGATATCAAGGATCCTAAAGAACAAAGCGTTCTAAGAACCAAAAGGATTGTGTCATTATTTAATATTCATTCTGAAACGACTGATTATCCTCGAGAACTGTCTAAGATGTTACTAAAATTCTATTTCAAAATAAATCCCAAGCACCCCGTCAGGTGTTTTGAGATCTCTACAACGTCTAATACAAAGGCTGAATTTGCTCTGTTAGATTTTATCGAGTTGCATAGAGGCGAAAAAATTGGGTACACGGTAATTAAATCATCCTGCATCAAAGTGATAGATCCCTTTCAGAGTCCAGATTCTGACATTAACACTGCTATCTCATTGGCCTCTTCGGTGGAGTATCTTGCCCTGCTAGGTTGCACATCAGGATTTAGAATTGTCCCCATATATGACGCTCCAAACGAAGATATGATTAACCATATTCAAGATGGTCATTCTTTGTTCTCTTCCAAGTATAATATTCCTGTTGATGATTACAGTTCTCTCAATCTCGGGAAATTATTCTTAGGAAGTACCGCATATGCTAATATAGAGAAAGAGATGCCTGTGCGATACGATTTAGTCAGATCAGGCATGGTCATCATACTGACTGACAAGTTTGGTTCTTTATGTCCCCTCAACGCTCGAATGATAGAAAAAATAGACCCCAAATTCAATGGGTTTACTAACTTTATTAACCACTTCAGCCCCACTATAAGTAATGATGTGTTGAAGTCGCTTAGTCACCCGAGATTTTCACTGGGTAAAATAGTAGCTAAATATAGCCCTTACTTTGATAACAAATTTGATACTGATTCGCATATAATTGCCGTTCATCCTGTAGTAACGGATGGGGTAATTTCTTTGTTACATCTGGCAAAGCTATCGAATTCCCATTTGTTCATAAAGGACATACCAATGAAATACAAAGAACTCGCGATGTTAGCTACTAAGGAATGCGTTATTTCAAATTCTACAAGCTCAACTAATGGTTGTCACATAATAGTGGCAAGTAGTGAGGTAGCTACTAATGTGTTAGACGATTTGAAAAAACACAACTTTGACCCCCAAATCATAGGTAATGTCGTGGATAACGAAAAGCCTATTGTCACAATCAATAATAGTTTAACAAATTATGTCGCCGCGAAAAATATTGTAGGCAGATTTGAACTGAAAAATGTGAAGTGAATCCTTTCAAACAAAGACATGAATGGATTATAAGGTATTTTCGAGTCTGTAATATGAACTAAGTATGAAGAAAGAGGGTTCACGGATTTCCAGGGATTGTATATTCTGTAATATAGTAAATCACGAGACAAAGTCAATGATCATTGATCAAAATGATGGTGCACTTGCGATTCTTGATATGTTCCCACTAAGTGTAGGCCATACGCTTGTCGTAACTAGAATTCATTATTCCAAACTTCAGGATATAAGACCTGCAGAGACGATCTCGCTATTTGAATTAGTTGCCAAGATGACTAGTGTGTTGGAAAGGAGCTTGAATGCAAATGCCACTTTGATTGCAATTCATAATGGCCGTGAAGCTGGCCAGGAAATTGATCATGTCCATGTTCACATAATACCACGATCGTATAAAGACGGAGGGGCTCCCGTACATTCTATCTTCAAAAATAGAATTGTTCTAAATGAGTCGGAGATGAACAATATAATGAATAAAATTAAAGATAAATTATGAGAAAATGAAATGGTGAATTATTCCAAAATATTGAACCTCAGGAGACACCGACCCTCCGGTTATACTATTTAATTTATCTATCGAAGTAGAGCTAGTCTAGCGTTATTGAAATACGAATTCCTCACTGAACCGTACTGATTCGATAGGCAGAGTACGAGATTTAGTTCGAATCTCTGTAGATTTGTTTCCTAATTTATGGTCTACTCATAGAGGAGTAGATTTCCGACTGACCATATTTTACCAGTTTAATTTTATAATGAATTTAGGCAGAATAGAAGAAATCAATTTATGAAATTACTTGAATCGCTATTTTGCTGGTATTTCGCATGTTGATCCGTGCACATTCTACTCAGAGCCTCAAATTCTAAATATTTTGGGGCAACGCGTAGAAGTGTGCCGAGCTCTATACTACATTAGTTCCTCGTCTATTAATTCTATTTTATCGGCATAATTCGTGCATCCACATCCATCAATCATGCATTTTCCACCTTCGAATAGGGATTGACTATCCCCTCCTACTGCCTCTTTGAATCTATGAACAAGATGAGTATGGCCACAGTTCTCACAATTCATCTTAAAATGTTCTTAACCGACAATAATAACACTATATATCTAAAATGATCGACAATGGTATATCTAATCACTAGTTCAGAACAAAAATAGCATACCGAAATAAACTAATTTTTAAATTTTTTTAATGTTCTCACTTCCAATTCGGGTCTCTTGCATTATATGACTTTGTGTCTCAGTAAAATAAAGCAATTTTGATCATATTTTAGATACACTGTTCTCTTACTCCATTGGCACTGTCTCAATAATTCAATGAGTAATTTTTATGTTTTATAAAACACTCGCTGCAATTAATAAAATCTGGAAAGATACGGTGGTAGTAATTTTTAATAGGTGTTAGACTCTCCTGCATTATAGAATACCGAAAATGAGTTGTTCGACATGAGATTTCACTCTAGACACTTCATAACTATCTTTAGGTGGTCATGGAAATCTGAATATAAAAGAGTTTGTCGATAGCTTACCTCAATCAATAGTTCGGGGAAAAAGTGTATTTTTACCAGATAATGTGATAAAAAGGATCTTCATGCTAGCTGAATTAGTACCTTCGGATATATTCTACGATTTAGACTGTACGAAGAGTAACGCAATCTTGATTGCAGCGAGGGAATATAATGTAGAGAGAGCAATTGGAATATATAATCAAGATAAAGAAATAAGAAAAATTGTGCCAATGTTAAATCGAGTCAAAAATGCAAGGATAGTCAAAAAAGATATCCTTAGTTTGTCTCTAAAAGATGCAGATGTTGTATTTTTTTGGTTATGTGAAGAGAGTACTATCTCTTCCATGTTAACAAAAATCGAATCAGAGTGTAAAAAAGGGACCCGAATAATTTCGATATGGTCTCCACCTGGCATGTTACTGCCCGATAAGATAGACTTTCCTTTTTTTATTTGTCGCACTCCCCTTAGATATGCAAAGGATATTCAAACACAGTTTAAGGCAATCTATGGACAAGAATGCATTGATTTCACAGGATCCTGGATGCTCAGTGATAAATATATTGAGGGAGTAGAAATAGTTCCGAACCAATATAAGAGATTCGTCAATATACTATATAGTATGATTATTTGGATAAATGCCTGGAACATGCATCTCACTTGCGAGGAACAGATTCCTCCACCGGTTGAGTCGTACTTGGGGATATTGAGGACGTTTTTCAACATAGATCTTTCTGATATGTTTGAGAAAGAATCCGATTGTAACCAAAATCAATAAAAGAATGTGGAGGATTCTATCGATGCGGTTCCACTAATTCGTCCGACAGGAAAGAGACGGCTCC
>DASWDL010000099.1:0-3297 GCA_036395315.1 Nitrososphaeraceae archaeon | reverse complement strand
TTCATTAACGTTTTTCTAGTAGATATAATAATTAAGGTTTCAGGGAAAAATCATATATTAAAAAATTCGGAATTTTGATACTACTACTTGGTTCCCTAAATGTTCTCTGACTAGGATTTACCCTTTCTAATTTAATTAACCGTGGCTGTAGAATTACTCAACTCAATTGAATCGAGAGTTGGCTTGATTTCATTCAATTTAGAATTAAAATTCTCTCTTGGACTTACAAGCGTTATTCCATATAAGCCGCCTTGTTTCTCACTTATAATCAACATCTCCTTGAAAGGAACATCATAAGCCCCAGACATCTGATCTAAAAAACCCTTTATATCTACCAGAGTAGAAGAAGAAGCATTTGCTATATTTGAGCGAGAAGAAATATTCAGGAAATACCTCTGGCCATAATTGCTATGACCAAATGTTACTTGGTCTACAGATTCTAATATTCCTTGGTCTGCGAAAGATTGGGCCATTCCAGGGCCCACAATGAATAAAGGAAACGCTATATCGACAGGGAGCTTGATTATTGCAAGAAGGCTTTTTGTAGAATTTTGAATCCATTCCATTTTAGTTGAATTATTATTTGGAGACGGTTGCCAGTTCAAAGGAGGAGTCACCTTAATCTCAGCATTGGCCAGACTTTGAGTCGTTAATAATGAGAAGAATATTGCTAAAAGTATTGGAATTAGAAGTTTATTCAATCCACCAAAACCACCAAAACGCGTCAAGCCTATACATCCAGTTCTCCTGCGGGTTCAATTTGAGTGCTGCCAACGTTCCCGTTCAAAGTTTTATCATCAATAGTTACGTGGAGTGGTATTTCACGTCGTATCAAATTGTAAATCTCATCAAATCGATCGAGCTGATAAAAAAGATTGATTACGTCTACGCCACTAGAAGATTGATATGAATTCTTAAGAAGACTAAGTTTATCAAAAAAGAACAGGTTTGCAACTCGCGTTTGATTATTGTAACACTCGATTTGTATATAGTTTTTAACACCGTAATCGTTCTGCGCCAGGCTATAATAATCACTGTGGAAATCTATTTTGTATTTATCAAAGTTTTTCACAATAACCGTCATGGTAACCATACTCCAAAATCTGCGTTATAACGGCCAGACTTATTGATCAAAATCTGTAACAGTTTCACAATTAATGGTAGTATCAAAGTCGTATGAATAGATGAAGACCTCATCGGCTGCACCGGCACCACAGTCTACCCTATCTTGATTAAAATCACGAACACTACCATTTGGAATGATGCGATCGTCATCTGGTCCGCTAAAAATCCTATCAAAGCCGTAACCAGACGATATATAGTCATCCCCTGCGCCACCTGCAATGATGTCGTTGTTAAGAACAAGGTGCCCTACTACCTGAACGTCCTGCTCCAGGATCGTATCGGCGCCAGCCTTTCCATCAATGGCATCACTACCTATTCCTCCATTTAGAACATCGTTAAAGTTTGATCCAATTAGGATATCATTACCTTCATCTCCGAAGACTACTCCGACTACATCAGATTGGATGAAATCATTACCTGCTAACCCATGTATTACATTACCACTACCAGTGTCGGCTATAATTATATCATCACCTGGAGTTCCATTACATACCAAGATAGCAGGATCGCATTTAATAAAGTCAGCCCAGCCTGTTTGAGCAAATGACAATAAGAGTGTTACAGAGGCTGCTGTCATAAATGAAATAAGTTTCAAGTTCGATCTAAAAACCTGTTCGTCTGAGTAGTTACATAATTCCATTAACTATTCTTTTAGTAGATATGATAATTAAGGTTTCAGGGAAAAATGATATGTTAAAAAATTCGGACTTTTGTTACTAGCCACTGGGTTCCTTAAACGTTCTCTGACTAGGATTCACCAGCTGCTTTTAAGTCTCCTTTTTCACCAAATTAATCCCTTTTAACGCTAACCTGAAAGCATCCAACACATTGTGGTAACTTGTCTGTTCTTTATCTAATTTGCCCAGGTCGTCACTTATGGCAGTCCTCAATGAAGTTATTAACTTTTCAAATTCTGGATTAATTGCCACTAATGGACGTTCATGTTCTAGCAATTCTTTTGTATGCATTATCATGTCTTTTCCAGCTGTTGAAAACGGGACTGGCACAACTGTCATAAACCTGGCTAAATCTAAATTATTCTTCTTGCAGTATAGAATCTTCTCTTGAATATATTCCCAGTTTGTAGTCTCGCCCACTTCCCGCTTTAACGTCGTTATAAATTCGGGATTAGCCGCATCAACATAAATCTTGCAGGAATCCAAATACTCCTGGTCTATCTTCCTTCTATTCAAACCACGAATCATATCTATTACTTTGGAGGCCATATCTTCATACCTTGGCCTTTCAAATTCATCAGCAAACATTACCTGAATTTGGCCATTAGCTACTTGCAAGAGGACCAGCCCAAATGCTGAAGATCCCCACCCTGGGTCTATTCCAAGAACCTTGTTTGCCTCCACAATGACACGATTTGGATCATATTTTCTGCCAAGCTCGACGGCTCTGTCAATATCTTTGGTATGAAAAGTGTTACCAATCAGTCCAAGATATTGCAAATCATATTCCCTTGCAAAAGATGGGGACTGCTTTTGCTTCTCAATCTCATTTACAGAATAAATTTTCTGTAATCCATATGTATAATCCAGCTTTACTCTTTGATAGATGCATTCCTGTTCTGTTTCATGTTCTATCCTGTAAAATAAAGAATTGGGTGCATTTGGTGTGGATGCCATTACTATGAAGGGGTTTGATTTTCCAATATAGCGCTCTGATATGTCTCGAGCGTCCTGTTGCTGTCCTGGAGGGAAAAAGTCAGCTTCATCCAATAAAATAAATGAGACGTTGGCTAGACCACGCATTGCGTCCAAGTGATGCGATGGATAAACTTCTATCTTCACTCCATTGAGCTCCAGGACGCTTTCCTTATTCTGGAAGATAATGCCAAGTTTGTTATAGAAAATGGCCTTTAAGCGGTCAATAAGTGTAATTGATAATTCAACCCTGGGCCCGGTGACTATACAGATTTGCGAACCCTTCAATGAATCGTCTTTGACGCAGAGCCATCCTATTATGCGAAGGAAGAATTCTGTTATTCCTAATCCGGTCGACTTGAGGACCCAGAGATGTTTATCCTTAAAGCTCTGATCAGTGGTAAACAGCTTTTCAAATAACAGTTTCTCATAATCATAAAGCGGGTGTTCTTTTCCATTTTTCAGTGGTAGGCCAACAATATGATTAAAGCAGCATTTACCTTCTGATTGAATGTATTGC
>DASWDL010000098.1:0-10339 GCA_036395315.1 Nitrososphaeraceae archaeon | reverse complement strand
GAATGGTTTCTTTAGATGAATTTATCATATTTCTTTTCTCCATGCCCTGGTTTACGCTGTACCTACGCAAATATAACTATAACCTGTATGTTTCAGTTTGACTTAAGAAAGTGCCTTTATCTGGATAAAATTCGTATTCAGTTTCTAGGCTGTTTGCAAAATAAAATAAAATAAAAGTAACTTTTGAAACAAAAGCGCCTACACTCAAATTTTGCCAACGCTAGTTAAGAGCTCCTAAATCTTTTCACTAATTTTAACTCATTGTTACCCCACTAAAGACTGCAGTAATAAAAAGCGTATTATCAATTCCTAAAAGTGTGGGACTTATTCTATTGCAATAACTTCATTAAAGAATACTATTTATGTTTTAGTCCTTCTATTGGTAAGGATGTATTAGTTTATATGGACATAGACCCAGCCGTCTCTTACTTCTAGCGGGTATGTCTTTAGGGGGGTCTCTGCGGGTAGATTTTGAGGAGTTCCGTCATCTAATTTGAATTGAGACATGTGAAGTGGACACGTAACAGTATTTTCTTCCTCGTTCAAGAATCCAGTTGATAAATCTGCGTAGGCGTGTGTGCAAATCCTGTCAAGGGCATAGAGCTTATTCTTTGCTTTTACAATCATTATCTGTTTATCATTATAGTCGAAGTCAAATAGATCACCGTTCTTCAGAGACTCTTCTTCGCAGACCTTAACTCCTTCTGCCATTAATCTATCATTTCTCCTGATGCAATCACCAATTATCTGTACTTGTAGTGCTTTTCAAAGATATCTTCAATTTCTCGGTACCTGCTCTTTTCGACTTCAAGTATATTCTCCATGGCTTCATCTTTCTTTAGCATTAATGGCTTTCCAATCCATTTATTTTCAATCAAATAAGTTACCCAGGCCCGTATTGTTGGACCCATTTTCCTAGATAGCGGTTCAAGAAAGCCACCTACAATTTCTCTCTTTGCACCTTCTCGACTGAGCCCTCTAGCCATTAGATAGAAAATTTGTCCCTCATCAATTTGTGCTACCGAGGCAGAATGAGTAGCTCGGACTTCGTTGGTTTCAATTTCAAGTCCTGGTATAGCATCTGATTTTGCGCCCTTATCCAAGAGAATAGAATGTCCTGCTAGATACGATTCTGATGATTTTGCCTCCTTCCCTATTTTTATCATTCCTTTAAACAGGGATTTCGACTTATCCTTCATTACTGATTTTGAGAGTACTCTACCTCTAGAAGATTCACCATAGTGTATCAGATTTGAGGTAACATCAAAGGATTGATCTTGAATTCCAAAAATTATTTCCACATCTTCCGCAGAGGCGCCAGCCCCTTTCATTATACTATCAATTTTGTAACGTGAAAGCTTCGAGCCAAACAGGCCCATGTACCAAGAAATTTTGGCGTCCCTTTCAATGAAGGCTTTCCTATTAGAGAAATTAACGGATCCCTTCTCATCCATTGCCTGCAAAGTAACCATTTCAAGATGTGCATTTGGCCCAACGTGACACTCCAAGAGCTCAAAATAACCCTGCTGTTTTTTATTATTTGCTTCGTCAGACTGCGGCAAAGTGGGTGCATATAACTCCTGTACAATGGTTGCCTTTGCGCCAGATTCCAAGATAACAATATTTCGAATAATTGAAGAACTCCCATCGTCAGGAAGTGTATTTACTAGCCTAATTGTATTCTCGAGAGTAACATTTCTGGGAACATATACGAAAATTCCTGATTGAAACGATGAGCCTGATAGGGCTAGAAATTTGTCTTCTTCGTAGTTTAAGATGTTCTTCATCAAGTGTTGCCTTATAATTTCGCCATGCGACTTCAGTGCTTCCTCCAAATCTATTACCAGGACGCCTTGTTTTGACATAAGTTCTGTAACATGAGATCGAACAGTATGGGATCCAATTCTTAATATGCTAGTTTCTGTTTCTTGATCTTTTTCTAGCTCTTTGATTCTTTCTTTTATATCGTCGTTGGGTTCATATTTTATATGAGCTTGAGAGAAGCGAACGTGGTCAGGCTCCAGCTTGTTTGCATCAGAATATTTTGAGTATAATGGAGAGACTTCTAATGGTAGTATATTGTATTTTGAAAATGCGGCTTGTCGGATTTCAGACATCCATTTAGATTCAGTATTGTCCTTACTCAGGTGATCTAGGTAATCACGGTTTAGGCTCGAGAGTGAAACAAAAGTAGTAGACATGACTATATTGAGAAATAGAACATCGAATGTATTATCTACCTTTCTATTTCCAGCTCGTCAAAAATTATTGTTTAAAAAATTAAGAGTGATTGTGTGTTGGTTGGTTTGCTTGTTTGTTTAGCTTCCTTCGTACCTATCCTACCGAGTCTTCCATCTCGAGTTTTACCATTCTGTTAAGCTCTACAGCATATTCCATTGGCAGCTCTTTTGTGAACGGCTCCATGAATCCGCCTACTATCATAGACAGTGCATCAGACTCTGTGAAGCCACGGCTCATGAGATAAAAGATCTGGTCTTGGCCTATCTTACCCACGGTTGCTTCGTGGGAGATTGTGGCATCGTCTTCGTTTACTTCTACGTATGGATAGGTATCTGTTCTAGAATTCTTGTCAAGAAGTAGGGCATCACACCGTACATTAGACTTGACCCCTGTTGCACCCTTTGCTACATGAAGAAGTCCTCGATATGTGGTACGGCCAGAGTCTTTGCTGACAGACTTGCTGGTTATACGTGAGGTAGTGTCTGGTGCCAGATGGACAGCTTTAGCGCCTGCATCTTGGTGTTGACCCTTGCCTGCAAAGGCTATGGATATGACTTCTGCATGTGAACCTCGTCCAAGCATGTATACACCAGGGTACTTCATTGTCAACTTGCTGCCCAAGTTACCGTCAATCCACTCTACTGTAGCTCTTTCGTATGCATACGCTCTCTTTGTTACAAGGTTATAGACATCTTTGCTCCAATTCTGTATGGTCGTGTAACGGATCTTGGCTCCCTTTTTGGCTATCAGCTCTACTACTGCAGAGTGTAATGATTCTGTAGTATAGACGGGAGCAGTACAGCCTTCAATGTAATGAACTTCTGAACCTTCATCGGCTATGATAAGTGTACGCTCAAATTGACCTATGTTTTCAGCGTTAATTCTAAAGTATGCTTGCAAAGGAAGCTCAATCTTGACATTTGGTGGTACGTAAATGAATGAGCCGCCAGACCATACAGCACTATTAAGAGCTGCAAACTTGTTGTCTTCAGGTGGGATAACCTTTCCAAAATGCTTCTTCATCAAGTCAGGATACTTTTTGACAGCTGAATCTGTATCTACAAATATGACACCTTGCTTCTCTAAGTCTTCTCTTAAATTGTGGTATACTACTTCAGATTCATACTGGGCGCCCACACCAGCCAGGAATTTACGTTCTGCTTCAGGAATTCCCAACTTTTCAAACGTGTTTCTTACAGAATCAGGTACATCGTCCCAGCTCTTGCTCTGCTTTTCTGCAGCCTTTGCATAGTAGTAAATATTTTGAAAATCAATGGTAGAAAGGTTACCGCCCCAGTTGGGCATTGGCTTACTCATAAATACGTCATAAGAGCGCAGCCTAAATTCACGCATCCAATCAGGCTCTGACTTGAGGCGGCTTATCTCCTCGACAGTGCCTCGTGAGAGTCCCTTCTTACTTAAATAAACATAAAGTTCAGTCGAATCCTTAAAGTCATACTTGGAATAGTCCATGTCTAGATCTTTAGATCTTTGAGATTGAGCTTGAGCTGCTGTTTGAGCTAAAGGTTTAGGCTCAATATCACGTTGTACATTTACTTCTTTGGCTGTCATACAGTACAAGCTCACTCTACCTTATTTAAACACCTTCACCATGTTTGAGGATTAGTTAGAATAGGGTAAACTATGGTAAACAAAGGCTTTTAGTATCGAAATGCCCATAAAAGTCATATAAGCAATGTCTTCTGCACGCGACTTTATAAAGGCAATAGAATCAGGCTCCAAACACCTAGTAATAAAGAGATTCACTCTTCGCTATCCTGAAGAAAAACTAAAGTTTGTAGGCGATGGATATCAGTTTGATCCCAAGAAAGGAGTAGGCATTGCAGGCTACAGAGGAAGACACATTCTATTCCACGATAAGTGTACGGGATGTCAGCTCTGCGCTATAGCTTGCGAAGGAATCGCAGAAGCGATAGGAATGGTTAAAGTTGACGAGCAATGGAAACATAACAAAAAGGCAATAATGCCCCAGATTGATTTTGGTAAATGCGTATTCTGTGGACTTTGTGTAGATGCTTGTCCGTTCTATGCACTCTATATGACAGACGATTATGAGCTTTCAGCTTTCACAAAAGAACACCTGATATATACACCAGCTCAGTTGGCCGTCAAGCCAAAGTATGACGGGGATGTAGAAATAAAAATTGACAAGAGGGGTGCTGACCATGGTTGATGATATATTTTTAATTCTTTAGATTAGCTTAAGGAATCATTCAATTATTCCCCTAAATTGAACAATGCTTGGCCTGGCAGACGGTGATTCTAAATGCAATACTAATATGTATCTCTAAATTGTAATAGAACACGGTGATATGAGAATATGGCATACGCACATCCAGAAGTTTTAGTAGATACAAAATGGGTAGAAGAACACAAAAATGATCCAAAAGTTAGGATAGCGGAAGTTGATTATGATCCATCGGCTAATTACGCATTAGGTCACGTACCAGGCTCAGTACTTTTAGATTGGAAAGTTGATATTAACGATCCTCTGACTAGGAACGTACTTAGCAGGGAAGCAGCCGAAAGCCTGATGCAAAGGGTCGGAGTAAGTAACGACACAACCCTCATACTATATGGGGATTTCAATAACTGGTTTGCAGCATTTGCTTTCTGGGTTTTGAAGTATTACGGGGTAAAAGATGTACGAATAATGAACGGCGGGAGAAAGAAATGGCTTGAAGAGGATAGGCCTCTTACCAAAGATTCTCCCTCTTACGGAAAGGGAGATTTCAGAGCCTCCGGACCTGATACAAAAATAAGAGTTTTCCTAGACTATGTGAAGAGCACCCTCGGAAGCAAGGTACTCGTTGATGTCCGAAGCCCCAAAGAATTCACTGGTGAGATCTTGGCACCTCCAGAGTACCCGACTGAGCACGCGCAGAGAGGAGGTCATATTCCGGGAGCAGTTAACATTCCCTGGGCACAAGCTGTAAACGAAGACGGCACATTCAAGTCGACTGAAGAGCTGAAAAAACTTTACGAATCAAAGGGTGTAACCCCAGACAGGGAGGTTATTGCTTACTGCAGAATTGGTGAGAGATCCTCTCATAGCTGGTTCGTCCTGAAATACCTGCTAGGGTACCCTGATGTTAAGAACTACGATGGCTCGTGGACTGAATGGGGCAATATGATCAATAACCCCATTGAGAAGTAAAAGTAGTAAAGAAGACAAAAAAGTCAGAAGCCTTTAGTGAGAGCAAGTAGCAGCGTTGGACGACCTATAGCCTGCTTTTGCTTGCTTCAGTAAATGGTAAATCGAAAACAAGTCCCTTTTCATTTTACTTTTTTTACAATGAAATGGAACAAATTCCCTTCTCTTCTTGTTTCCAACAATTGTTGTCCTGTTTCCTCTGACCATCTTATCATTTCAAAATCTGCAGATAAGTCATCTGATACAAGGTGCACAACTTCACCTTGGGGAATCTTAGAAATTAGTTCGCCAAGCTTTGTAAGAGTGGCTGCGCACTCAACTCCTATCTCGAACATTTGATGATCAGGAAAGGCAGCAAAGCATCTCACATGAAGCTTTTCCATTAGGGATTTGATTTCTTCCTGACTATCTTCTACCTGTTTCAAATTGGTCAAGTCCGCCGTATTGGTTTCGTTTGTTTCTATTTTCGCTAACCAGCCGTCTTGGTACGGGAAGTCATTAGCAAGCTTCGGATTGTCACGCAAATTCTCGTTTACCTGTACAATTTTCCCTCCGAACGGAGAGCGTGCAATGCCAAAATATGTGGGGCTTTCTACAGATCCGATGCTTTTTCCTTTTTCTATCTCGCTCCCTATTGGCTTAAGTTTAATTTGTGAGAATTTGCCAGCAACAGAGGCTAGAATAGGAGTGATCCCAATTGTAAATTTCCTCGCCACTGCATTAGAAGTCGAAGATCCTGAATTATCTTCTTTAAGCCACACAAGATTTTCTAAATCATAGAGCAAACCTTCTGGAAAAAGACAATGATCTATGTTCACAATTTTCTCAGTAATAACGCCCAGTTTATTCTTTGTTCTCTATCGGTTTGGTAAGTAGCGGTATCTATTGAAATGTAGGGTATGAAATACGATAAAATGAGCAATGAAAAATTATCTTAGCCTAGACGTAGCGAAAAAAAAGTAAAAGCAGTTAATGATAATTTTATATGGTAAAACTCACCCAATAATTACAAGCCTATTTTTCCGAAGGATGATATACACACATGAAAACAGAAGGGAATAGAAAAGGAGGTTCAGACAGTAGCTCGTTTTCCATCTACCCCAGAGTATTCTCAAATTGGATTTATGTAGTCATTGCTGCAGCATCGTCAGCGGGATTCTGGGTTCTATTTAGTTTGTTTGATCAGCTTTTATTTTTTTCACCGATTATTATCTTTTATTTGCCTCCAGACGCAAGCGTAGGATTCATTATCTCTACGATTAACTCAATCCTCCTAGGGGCGGTGATAAGCCTCAACGTCTACATTGTGAGGAATTCGCGGTTTAAATTCAGCAAGTCCCTGATTTCTGGTTCTTCACTTGGAGTTATCTCGAGTACATGTGCTAGCTGTTCTTCCCTCGGTTTCTTACTGTCATCTACTTTTGGTGGGTCAGGAGTTCTGCTTTCCAGTTTTCTTAGCAATTATCAGATTCCATTACGCTTGTTGTCATTGGCATTGTTACTCTTTGCCCTCTACTTTGCCCAAAAAAAGATATCCCAGTCTTGCGAGATCCGTGGTTCACAGCTGCAAAGCGGTACATGATTATACTTGGATCATCAGTTTGAATAGACATTATCTTACTATTCTTCGGGCCAAAAGCGAGCCATCGTCGCTTAGTTTGCCTCAATAATGCCTGGACGGACAACAAAATAAAATTGGGACTAGATCTCAATAAGAAAATTAGAATGAATGCTGCATCTAACTTAGTTCGTTGTGTACAGGATCTGTATAGGCAAGGTCTCACTTCATCTGTCTCAGGCAATCACAGTATAAGGTACAAAAAAAGTTCGATGTTGATAACTCCAAGCGGTAAACCACGTTATGATTTGAAAGTCTCCGATCTGGTGCGAATTAACCTTGAAAGTGCTAGGATTTATGGAAAAATCAAACCTAGTATAGAGTGGCAGATGCATCGTGGAATTTATAACAAAAACACAGAAGCGGGTGCAATAGTCCATACTCACAGTCCCTTTACATTGGGAGTTGCAATTTCAAGTGAATTCAAACATGTGATAGAGGAGGCTAAGTTCGTGGTTGGAAATCCTTCTGTAATTCAAAACTTTCCATCAGGTTCTCCAGAATTGGCTGAAGAGACATCAAATATTTTTGGGCGTAGAGACTCGAAGGCTGTAATAATAATTAACCATGGAGTAGTCGCGATAGGAAATGATATTCATGAAGCAAGAGCAGTCGTAGAGTCGCTGGAAGAGTGGTCTAAAATATTAACGGTATCAGAAATATTTGGTGGCTCAAAGTACTACCTGTAAAATCTGTCGGCTATGATTATGATACGATTATGGTTCTCATTATTCAGATCGCAGCGGAAATCATATTGTTGGGTAGTTAAAGGATAAATTGGTGCCTTTTTGGTCTAATACGGTTCTAGGTAGATAGTTTGACAATGACAGACCGGGCACTATGACTAACCAGCCTGGTGAGTAGACAGAATGACCGAATTACAGTAATTACGAATAATGTCGTCTAGAAAAATTATGAGATATATTCGAGTAGATGATATCGAATTGTATAAGAATGTCGATTAGCTCTAATTATCATGTTAAAGTTGAAGGTTAATCTGCGTTTATGCTTCAGACAGGAAAGGCAACTTTCTACGGGTCGTTCATATATTCTTTCAGCCTCTATTTTCGTTCTTATTGTGGCCATAGTTGGAGGCCTTGTCACGATGCCGTCTAGTGCTTTTGGTCAGATTGTGATAAATGGTGGACAGGCAAATGATCAACTAAGGGGAACAAATGGTAACGATACTATAATTGGTCTCGATGGAAATGACCAGATTTATGGTTTAGGTGGGGCGGATCAAATAATTGGCGGAAGTGGAAATGACCAGATTTATGGAAATGATGGAAATGATGAAGTAATTGGCGGAAGTGGAAATGACCAGATTTATGGAAATGATGGAAATGATAAGATCTATGCTGATTCCAATGTATCGTCCGTCGACCAAAATGCATCTAGTTCTTTTAGAACCCTGGGAGAAAACGCGGTTGGAAATGCGATAGGAGGAAACGGAGGAAACGGGGGCAATGCTAATGGAGCAAACGGGGCCAACGGAGCAAACGGGGCTAATGGTGTGAATGCTAATGGAGCTAATGGGGCCAACGGAGCAAACGGGGCTAATGGAAATAATCCTAACAATCAATGTTCTAACAGCCAACTATCGACATTTACAGTAATTTCTTCAGATGGGAATGACTTTGTCGACAGTGGGTCAGGAGCAGATTATATTGTAGGGTCAGGTGGCAATGATTTGTTACTCGGTAATTCTGGTAATGACGTAATCCTTGGTGGAGCGAATAATGACTGTTTATTTGGAAATGATGGCAACGACACTTTGAAAGGTGGCGACGGGAATGACAATCTAATTGGAGGCTTCGGATCAGATACATTTGACTGTGGTGACGGAAATAGAGACATAGTCATTGATTACAACAAGTCGGAAGGAGATCTGGTAAATGCCAATTGTGAGATTGTCAGGGCGTCTTAACCAATTATCATACTGGAAGAACATTTCAATTTATGAGTGGCTGACTTCCTTCATGCTTCATTTCCGGTAAAAATTGCGGTTTTGGATGGTAATCAAAACCATTTGGCACCAACGTTTATATTCTACCATTCACTACCATTAAATGGTTAATATGACAGACAATAAAGTAAAAGTAGAAACAAGTACAAGCACATCAGGTACCGCAGCACAAGAAAGTTCTGAAATATTCGATACAGCTAAACAAAATGTATTGAAAGTAACTGAGGAAATTTCAAAGTTCCAACCACAATACGCACAATCAATCTCAAACTTGCAGCAAGAATACATTCAACTGACAAAAGAATTTGTCAATAAGGCATTTGCAGCACAAAGAAACTGGACTGGCTCTGGTAGCAACACCGGTAGTACTTCCTATGCAGCTTCAACCTATGCACCATACACCGAGCAAGTTAAGAGACAGACCAATGAGATCACTGCACAAGCACTGAGTGTGTTTGACACAAGCAACCAGCTAGCAATAAATGCAATAAATGCAGCAAGAGAGAACTTGAAGTTATATGGCAAGGCCATTGATGCGGTTACAGAATTCAATAACAATGTAGCCAACGCATGGGCATCATTCTTCTCTTCAGCACAGAAACAACAGTACTTCAGACAATAATCTAAACCAGACTCTTTTCTTTTTATTTTGTTTATTCTAAATTCTGAATTCGTCAGTTTGAGCTTCCTTTGATGTTTTGGGGTCTTCAGTAAATTCTTCTATTAGGTAATTTCCCTAGTCAAAGTTCTATCTATCCACCTGTATAGGGTGAAGCTATAACAGTTACAAGATCAGCATCGTAAAGCGATGAGTTCCCTTCAATCTTGATTGTCAAACTATTAGGAGATGTCCAGCCAGCGTTTAATATTTGACTCCCTCCCATAGTTGTGAGTGCACTTGATTGATTTTGAGTATTATTAGATTGATTAGGATTTGTAAGGGCAGTTGCAACAATAGTAACTGGAGGGCTTGTCCCGTTTCCAAGATATCTTAAATTAACCGAAACTTCCTTGTCACTTGAAATAATGACCCAAGTAAATTTGACTCCTTGCACAATGCTCATGCCGTGAATTCCAGGAACTAGGGATTGGGCTGTAGCAAGAGAAAAAGAGTTTGGTATTAGAATAGCAGCTATGAAAAATGAAGTTAGGGCAAATGCACTGCATGAAACCGAAGTTGGATTTTTCTTAATCATTATCATCCCACCTCGTTAATCGCGGGATGATTTATCAGTTTCCCAGGTCATGGCAGCATCCATAGCCAAAAATGCAAAACAGTCACACAATTATAGAAAAGACCACTTTCCTCGCCTTTATGATTAATCAAGAGATGTGATTA
>DASWDL010000097.1:0-8893 GCA_036395315.1 Nitrososphaeraceae archaeon | reverse complement strand
AAATACTCAAATTATCGTACGAGCTACTATCTGTGAATCTAAGTTGGCCGTGGAGCAAAGAAAAACTATAATCAACCTGTACAATTCCGGCATAAGCCCTGAGATAATTTCTCTCGAATTGGACGTGAGGCAAGAGGAGGTTATACGCGTTATTGAATCCGAGACTAACGAGGAAGAAAGAAGGAAGGACACTGTGGAAAAGCTATCTGATACCCCGTTATTAAGCAGATTATATCTTGACTCGGTGGTTAATATTGATCGGGCTATAAACCACGCACAATCTACAATGTGGAAAGCTTTGAAAGTTAAGTCTGAATTTAGTATTTCGACAGAAGAATCAGATAAAATTTTAGAGCCTTATGCTGAATCCAAAGTTACTCTTGTGATTCTAAATATTGATCTTGTTGAATCTACCAAGTTGTCAATGATACTTCCTGTAGACAAATTTGCGACAATCATCAGAACCTTTGCTCAGGAAATGTCATCGTTAATAACATCTTACGGTGGTTATGTTCTGAAATATGTTGGAGACGCAGTTTTAGCTTTTTTCATAGTTGGTTCATCCCCGGCTTCGGATAATCGAATGTACATGCCATGTATGAATGCAATAAGCTGTGCGTGTTCGATGATCAGAGTAATACGGCAGGGCGTTAACCCAATTCTCCAGCAATCCGACTATCCCGAACTGAAAGTAAGAATTGGGATTGATGCTGGAGAGAATGTAGTAGTTCAATACGGATGGGATACCTTTAGGCAAGACGAGAAAATCATATTGAAAAAGACCCATCTGGATATTCTAGGTTACACTATCAGTATTGCTTCCAAAATTACGGCGATTGCAAAGCCGGATCAAATTATAATTGGTCAACTAGTATACAATGTATTGGAGGAGGAACAAAAACGTACCTTCCACAAGCTGTCAATTACTCCAGAATTATGGAACTATGTTAATGCGAATACTGGTAACATCTATAATCTATACAGCAGCATACGTGAGATTGAACATGATTCATAGGCCTACACCTGCAATCTCGAACTATCTATTGCATCCATGATTACTTGAGCGGCCCGGACACCAAATTTCTGCTTACAGTAATTTTCATTTCTGAGTTTTGAGTTAATGGATGGAATTTTAAAGATAATGCTTAATATGAATGAATTTGATTTTTATGATCCATTAGCATTTTAATAGATGAAAATGTTTTGGAGCAATTTTTCACACTTCCATCTATCTTTAGAAGCTTCTGCAAAGCTCATATTCCTACCATCCCTAGTTTGATATATTCCAGTCCTGGGGATATAATAAGCACCATTAATGTTAATCTGATATTTCTTTTTTTTACTCAATACCACAGCTGGATGCTTCTGTCTATTTAATGGTATAATTTTGCAAGATTAGTGAGGATGTTAGTGAGTTCAAATCATGTATCCCCATTAATCCTGATATGCCTCTATGCTTCCCTTCTCCAGGAAGCATGGTTATTTATATTACACATATTATTTTAGAGTTAAAGTTAAATCGTTCAGCAACCTACTAGCCTACTCCCGAAGGTGGTTCTGGTTCTATGCTATGATCTTTGTCTTTGTGAGCTTCTAATGTTTCATTACTGTCAAAGGTTTTGCCACAGATTGAACAGGTAAAGGCTTTAGTTGAAACTCCAGACATCTTCTAAATTATATGGTTCAGAAATTATTAATGTTTGATTATAAATGGATGGAAGGAGAAATTGGTAGTGAATGGCTTAATTTCTTGTTTTCGGCTTCACAGGAATCAATTCATCATCTGTTTGAATGATCCATTCTATAAGGTGGCTATCTAATTTATGATATTTACTAAGATGTTCCTTTCTCCTGTATGATGGTATTGTCAGCTTACAGACACCACAAATCATTGTTGTCTTTGCCAAGTCCCAATACCTCCTAGTCATTTAAGGATTACTTTGAAAAGTCAGTTAACTCAGCTCTATTCCTATTGTGTAAAGGGGAAACTACCTGGAACTTTTTTATATTTTTAGAACCATAATTTATTAGGTAACCTAACCGATAACTTCTGCTTCAGTCCTTTTGAGAAGAGCTTTAGTACCTGACTGTCTAGGCTAACGCGTTTCTCGTCTTGAGGACCGAATTCCTTTTTGATTATAGAGCTTATATCACCAAACGACATATGTACTTCTTTTGCGATTTCGCGCATGGTTTTATCTTGTTTGTAAAGTTCTAATACACGTTCTTGTCTTTCTTGTCTAGCTAACAATGGATACAATAATTTACATCATCGCTGCTATTAGCTATTTCTATCTGTTACGCTTATGTTTTCATTGTTACTATTGTTACATTTCTGGAATTAGCGGGACTATTTACGAGGCAATCTAGTCCAATTGCGCTGTTATGGCATAGTTGCCTAAGAATTCAGAAAATGTGTGTACTGCTGCAAATCTGCCAACAAATTTCCCTATCACAGTGAGGATTAGGATAAATATTTTCTTCATGTCTTGCTGTTTCTTAGCAATTATTTAAGGTGTTCCAAGAGTGAAATACTGGTATTAAGAGGAATCTAGGTAGGATATTTCTATGCTATCACGATCATAATATAGCTCGCCTAGGACTTTTGATAAACAGTCGAAGGAAATTTCCCAGAAGTTTTCCGAATTGGACCCCATTTTACTAGCAAGAATATTGAGGCTAACTCGTATGAAATTTGTGTTCATTGAATAATTCCATAGTATCAAATGTTTGTCTATTGTCAGTGCTTAGTTGTTTTTGCCTCAAAGTATAATAAAGAAATAACACTATTTAGTACTGGCTGTTCAGATGCTAACCAATGATATTATGGACTATTATTCAATTTTAGGAGTATCTCAATATGCAAAATATCGAGAAATTAAAGCGGCATATAGGCGTCTGGCTTTGAAATACCATCCTGATAGAAATAGTTCGCCCTTTTCTGAAAACACTATAAAAATAATAAATGCTGCCTTTGAAATTCTTTCTGATAGAGATAAAAGAAGACAATACGATGAGAAGGCAACTTTTAATAATAAATCACATAAGAAAAAGGTTCAAACTCAATTGTATTCATCTTCTTCTCCGCATGTTAATAGTAGTGATACTGTTTATTCTGATTCTGGTCATACCAGTCGTGATGATGAATATTATAATACTTATTTAAAAAAAGGTAATAGAGATGAAGCTGATGTTAAATCAGAAAAGGTATCATCGGCAACAAATATCTTTGGTAAATCAAAAGGTCGTTTTCATATAATTATAGAACCTGCACTATGCATGGCTTTTGGAAGCTGTGAAACACTCGCTCCAAATGTATTTGAAGTTGACAAGGACAAAATGATAAATCCTAAAGCAAAGCTTAAGTCAGAAACTGGTGATGATTTTGAAAAAATACTTGCTGCAGCTCAGACATGTCCTACAAAAGCTATTATAATTAGAGATAGATATACTGGCAAACAAATTTACCCTTGATTCAGTAAATTTAATGACTGTTAAATAGACCGTAATTAAGCTGCATACTGAATCCAAAAATCATGTCAAATTTGATTCACAAATGATGTTGCTACTCAAAAGCTTATAGTTTAGAGAGGTCTATTCGGTAGTAATCAAGCCTGTCGGGGTCGTATTTTTGTACTACCTCAATTGGCTCATCCCTGTGAACATAGCCGCTAACGAATTGGTATCCTCTATTTCTTGCTTCCTTGATAAATCCATACCGTAGAAGATTACCACCAGTTCCTCCCCAGTATTCGGGCTTAATTCGTATCCAATCCATATATGCAGTATTATTTTTACCATTATTTTCATCACGAGTACCGTATCTGAGCTTGTATTTTTCTAATGGACCACCCTTTACATATCCTACCAGCATTCCCGTTACTTTCGTTTATTCTGAGCGAGATAAGAATTGTCTGGTCGTGGTATAGTGCCTTGCAAAGGACATGTTCATCATAATTAGCAAGGTTTGAAATTTCTTTGTTATGGACTCTTAATTTTGATTCAACATCTTGGCCACTTTTTTCGACCGTACTAACTAACCTTATCTCATTTTTTCTAAGCGATGTTTTTATTTCTAGTTCTTTGTCCCAAGCAGCTCTAAAGCCAGTAACATTATCATAAAAGTTCTTCCTGACATTTTCAGGTATACCATGAAGCACCCGATTGAGCATATCCTGTTCCTTCTTCAGCTCTGTAAAATATTTAACGTACATCTGGTTTACAATTGGAGGATGCCATCCCATTGCATGAGCAGGTTAAAGGAGACAATGATTTCGCTAAAAATATACTACCCATTATTGTAATAATCAGTTAGTATGACTTGTCCTTCCTAAGCCGTCAGTGTAGCAGGAGGACTACTAGAGATGGCGGCCGTGGTTATTAATAATGCAACGATCAGACCAACACCAATTCTTAGACTGATTACCATCCAAGAACCTTCGCAGAACTAGCGGCAGCTTCATCCAAAGCTTGTTTTGGCTCGACGGCAGTTCCATTATAAATCTGCTCTATTGCCTGTCTAATATTTTCAGCTATTATTGGATACTCAGGGATGTTAGGTCTAGCCCGAGCTATCTCTAACATTGATATCAATTTATCGTAGTATGGTATTGTTTGATTTAAGGATCCAGCATAAGGACCGTTCCCAATGGATATCTGTGTTGGTAATAATCCGTATTTTATATTAAACGGAGCCATTATTTTAGGATCTAACATTAGAGTAATTAATTCCCATGCAAGGTCTTTATTTCTTGATGTCTCAGAAATGCCAAGTTCTGGTCCTCCCATTAGTGTCGCACTTCGGTAGCTTGAATTTGGAACAGGAAACATTGGGAAGAAGCCTACTTTTTGTTCGAAAGCCTGTTTTTGCTCACTAGTATTCAAATGTACGTGATTCTGTAAGGCTTCTAACATCACTGCAAACTTTCTATCCAGAAACTCTTTACCCCAGAAGTGTTCTCTTTGTGGTTTTATCCCTGCGTCTATTTGTTCTTTGATAAATCCTAGAGCCTTCACTCCCTCTGAGCCATTAAATGCGGGGAACCAGTAAGTACCTTTTGTGGGATGCCCAGTTTTTTGCTTAACTATCTCTCCTCCAAGCATCCAAAGATATGGATAAAATTCAATATCGGGCGAATGATTGACACCAACGAGATGCACCCCTTCTATCCCTTCCGGTCTTAGTATACCATTAAGCTTTTTTGCGGCAGCAACATACCCATCCCATGTCTCCAGCGACTTGGGGTCGACGCTCGCTTTAGCTAAAAAATCCTTCCAATACCACATTCCCCTTACATCAACGTATGGGTTTATGCCGTACACTTTATGATTATATACACCGGCGGCCCAGCTTGCTGGATACCAGTCATTTTCGTGTCCCCATTTGTGAGTACGGTTTGTGAGATCGGTCAAGAATCTTTTTTGAACAAACTCGCCTAGCCAAATTTGATCTACATTCATTATATCAACTGGAGTTTGGTTTGCCATCAACTGTAGAAGCCCATTTCGTAAGTCAAGATATGGAATAGGTCTATAGTCTAGCCTAATGTCAAGTTCCGGGTGTCTTGCTGAAAGCTGCTGTAGAGCAGGCTTAAAAAACATATTAAACGCCCTTGGAGGATCACCCTGATCATCAACTACAGCTACCAATGTAACTTGTCTTTTTGGGGCAGGAGACGTAACGGCGAAACTAGCAGACACAAAAATCATACCGACTACTAATGTCAAAATAATGAAGAGAGTAGTCAATGATAATCTGTTATGATTGCTGAACATGAGGAAATTAATATACTTGAAAGCTTTTAACCTTTTCTTGGAATATTTTATCTATGTAATGATTTTACATTATTTGAAATGATTAGTATTGGCATACTTCTGCGAAGCGTAACTTGTCAAATTACCTCAGAGTCGTACTGTCAAACTCTTGGCCTTCGACAGGAAAGTCAGCACTATTAAGCTGTAGCTAATGCAAATTAGCTAATTATAGCTCTTTTAAAAAACAATAGCGCATCAAATCTTGTTTGAAATAGATCCTGTTTATTTTTTAGTTATGCTTTCTTTGACAAAGTGTAACATTATAAATCCTAGTCAGATACAGTCATGATGGCTTTTGTTGCCTCTTTACCTCTTTTAGAACCTTATCTAAATAACCTTTGATTTCTTGGTATGATTCTTCCAATTCTTGCGTTCTTCTTTTCACTTCTCTTCGCAAAACAACATTCCATTTCTTCAGTAATACCAGCAAAACTATAATAGCAATTGTACTCGCTGCTGCAAAGATGGAAAACATTCTTACCCTTTGCACTGAGAGAACATTGTTAATCTTTGAATAGATCTCTGAGGTAGGTGTCACTATCTGAATGAAGAATTGAGGCTTACCATTCACTAAGACTGGATACGCGGTGGTTAATCTTTCGCCTTTTCCGTAATCGTAAATGGCAGAACCTGAATACCCTGCTAGTAACATTCGAGTTAAGTTATTGAGGGCCTGATTATGATTAATAAATTCCTGAGTATAATTGCCGAAAAAGTTCTTTCCTACGAATGTGTTACTAGCACCGTTGGCTAGCATGGTACCGTTCCTGTCATATGCCACTAAGAATTGCGTCTCTATGTGTTCTACATTTCCATAATGGGCAAAAAAGGGTACTGTTGGTATAGAGGTTACAATCATTCCCATGTATTGACCAGTTTCTCTATTTATGATAGGATATGTAATGAAAACCCTAAAGATCCCTGCCCTTTCGAATTCTCCAGAAAATACTGGTGCTAGAGTAATTTTCGTATCTTTTATCCAGCTCCTAAAAGAGAAATCTTCACCCAGAAAAAATTCGACTGACTGGGTTACGCTAGCTACCATGATGTCATCTTTTTCCAATATGAATAATCTATCGATTGTGAGGTTATATGCATCATATGTTTCTTGCAACAACTTTCTCGTCTTGTCATCACCCAATTTTCCTTGCTGTACTTCACCTGAGTTTGCCAATCCATAGAGCATGGACATAACTAGGCCGATATCTGAATGTACATGTTGAGCAAGCTCTTTTGTAGATTGTATCTGAAGCTGCTTTTGTTGTTCAAATATACTCCTTTTGAGGTCTTCCTCAATACTGTTCTGAAAATATAATAACAATCCATTCGAAAACACAATAATCGAAATTATAGAAATGATACCTACTTCTCTCTCCTTTCCGAAAAATAGACCCATTATATGATATTAAACCTGATTTATCTTATTCATATTGATATCGGTACGCCCCAAGGTATTTTGGTAATTAATGCCTAAAAATAGATAGTTGTCTGCTTCATACGCCTAACATCGGTTCCGATCTTTAGCAATTACTATTGAAGTTAATTAATTTCGGGGTAATTTAACTATGCATTTAATATGAGCATCGCACGAAACATTTAAAAATTCCTATTGAAGTGGACTCTAATTCAGCAGGCTTGGCTGTAAGCAAGATGTGTTCTGAAATAGGCGGTCGCCGGCTGAAGGGCCCTATTATCCTGATTATGCAAGTATCAATTTCCCGAAGAGAATTTTCGTAACTTCTTAATTAAGAACAGGACCACCCCAGCCGGAATAAAAAGCGCAAATAGTAGGATCAAATAAGAAAAATCAGCTGAATACTTTGAAGCTCCTAAAAGAAGGACCAAAATATATGAAACTGAACTTGAGGGTTTGACGTAGATTTCTCTTGAGAAAGCTGCCAATTAATCAGATACTTAGCCTAGTGAGCCTAGTGACAAGATAAGGACATCTAACTCCAATTCAATTTATCAGTTTTCTCAATTACATATTGATTAGAACTCCAGCATCTATTGCATACTTTTCTATAGGTGACAGCCAGGAAATGAATTAGACAGCCTTAATCATGTGTTAAACCCATCCAGATTTCTAAGCCTGTTCATAGGGACTGTGCATTCTGCTGTTCTCAAAAATGTTCCGTCTATGTTACTACGTACTAGTTCCTAGGAATAGTAACTGATATATAACTCTCTCTACACAATAAACCGATGATTTCAGAACTAATCGAGCCATTCGGTCTGTTGAACGGAAAAGAGTCTAATACTTTCAATTTTTATAAATTGAATTGTTTAGATTATATAAATAAAATACTTTCAGACAAATCAGTAGAAGTAATTGTTACTTCCCCACCATATAATGTTGGAATTAAGTATCGTAACTATAATGACGACCAGCCTAGAGATGAATATCTTTCAATGATAGATCGATTGGGAAAAGTTCTGAAGCAAGTTTTGTCCGATTCTGGTTCGTTTTTTATAAATATCGGGAACATACCGAGCGACCAATGGAAAGCCACAGATGTTGCGAACATTCTTAGAAAATATTTTACTCTTCAGAATACAATAGTATGGATGAAATCAATTTCTATAAAAAAGTCCGAGATACGTTGTGCTTCAGTTACTGAGGATTTTTCTGTGGGACATTACAAGCCTGTCAACAGTCCCAGATATCTTAATAATTGCTGGGAATATATTTTTCATTTTACTCATAAAGGATATGCAATTCTGGATAAAAAATCTGTAGGGGTTCAATATCAGGACAAATCAAATATTGGAAGGTATAGTTCTGAAGACGTAAGAGATAGGGGAAATGTGTGGTTTATACCTTATCAAACTATACGAAATCGAGCCCAGAGGCCTCATCCAAGTTCTTTTCTCGTGAAACTTCCAGAAATGTGCATCAGATTGCATGGAAAACTCAACGGAAGCCAAATCGTATTGGATCCGTTTTGCGGAATCGGTTCTACCGCTGTTGCATGCACGAAACTCGGTACGTCGTTCGTCGGATTCGATATAAACGAAGAATACCTCGAACTCGCATTAAATAGATTAAAAATTTAATGAATTTTGAGATTGGATATGC
>DASWDL010000096.1:0-2888 GCA_036395315.1 Nitrososphaeraceae archaeon | reverse complement strand
GCATGTTCAAGGTGCTCATTCTCTTTTATGGTGTAGGAGTTGTCCATCTATGCACCTTTTCAGTATTACATTTGTAGCCATTGGGTTATGGAACGAGGCTTGCGCATTCTGCAAATGCTTTGAATGTGATAGGTTGGAATGTGGAAGAGCCTGTCACAACCCAAGCATTATTTTCTTTGTTTTCTTTGATAATTTCCCTGTTTTGGGATGCAGTAAGCTTGTCTATCCTTTCCCATCCCCTCCAGTCACTACTTCGTTTGGCAAACACTGAGCCTTTGATTGAGCAATCACTTCTGTTCCACTCCCAGATGCCGTTGTCTGTGGGCCTTCCCTCTGTGTTACTATTAGCATTCTTGGTGATTCTGCGGCTACTTTGATCAGCAAATCCAGTTACTGAATTATCATTACCGAGAGATCCCTGACCTACATCTGAGGTTGAGCACCCATCGGTTCGAATGCAGTTGCCTTGTTGGTTGAGATGATGGTTTCTATTGCCTAAATTTGCTCGTAAATTATCTTTGAGAGGTGAATGGGCAGCAGCAGCGTATGCCTGTCTTTGTTGTATTATTATGGCCAAGTGTGTTGCAGTAACAAAGCATTACAGCTGTTGTTACAGCTAAAATGAATCCAATCGTTGTGGGGTTCATAATCGTTACTACTAATAAATAACAATTTCCTAAGTTGAATTGCTATGTAAACATAGGTTAGGTCGCTTGTGAATTGTAATACACAATTGTTGCCTATCGCATATTGTTATGCTATAATACCTTGTCCCTGGTTACGCCATATCTATACAGACTTGAAAATTGAAAATCTTGAAGCATATACTAAATCAGGTCATGCCAGACTACTTAATTAGAAGCGTAAGCGTGCTCTTGTATTTTGTAAAGGTCATAAAGCATGGAATAAAGGAAAGAAGTTTCCAGGTACAGGACCATGGAAAGGTAAGAAGCGACAACCATTTTCAGAGGAATGGAAAAAGAATATGTCTGAAGCTCTTAAAAAAAGGTGGTTGAAATGGAAGGAGCAAAGACAGAAAGCAAAAGACCATGCGTCTAAGCTAGATGACTTTTAACTTTTTTCGTTAAAAAGGACATAGAAAATTGATAAGCAATGGATTAATTTGCCACGGAAAAAATGGCAAAGCTCTCCATTGTTGTGACACGACTCTGATTCAATCGATATCAATATAGTAATTAACTAAGCTTTAAACTTTTTTATAGTTAATCGGACCTGACTGGCTCATAGTGTAAACTAGCTGGATATAAGAAAATCATATAGCTAAGTTTTTGGTCGATTATCATATTGAATATAAATCGGTTTGACAACTTAGCTTGGCGGCAACGACAATATGCATATCGGACTATCGTTATGGATTATAGCTTGTATCTCGTTCTTTGCAGCTGGGTGGTATCTATCTCTTTACTTTCAAGGTCAGTTAAGTGCCTTAGGAGATTTTGGCAAAATAATTGGAATTATATCCCCAATAGTAGGAGTTGTTTTTGCTATTATTAAATCCCTAACCAGCTGGTTAAATGAGCCTAGATTGTCTTTTGATTTAGTTTTTGAACAGTCAGAACCTCATTTTGTCATAGCAGACATTGGTGGCGGTCCGTTTCCAACGAGAGTACTTGAAGAACAGATATCATACGGACTCAGAATCAGAAATACGAAAGGCAAAGGGTTAGTGGAAAATGTAGAGGTCATATTGTTATTACGGGGACTCTCTTTAGTAGGTCTGCTGTGTGGCATGGAGGAGCAAATTTCGAAACTAGGTGCTTTGATATCGATGCTGACCTTAAATTATTCAATATTTCACAAGATAAAAAATATATGATATTTTTTTCAAATCCAGACAATGTTGAATCACCAAGAGAAATTCATCTTCCAAACAATGACGAAATACTTGACAAAGAACTCGTAGTTACTTTAAGCGCAAAAATTGGAAGAGTTCCGAACAAGCCATATTAAAACACTATCAGAGGAATTATTCAAAAGGCCAAAGAGTAGTTAATTGTATTCGGTTTATTTCAATCCTTAAAGTTGCTCTTTCTTTTATTATTCTAGATATGCAGTCGTCAAAGGTTTCTTTTCGTATTTTTTCACAGGAAAGGATTTCGTGAAGTGAAGCTGATATTGTGATACTCTGTTTCTTTTCGACCAGTCTACCTGATATCATTCTCTTAGGCTTGAAAACTCCTATCTGTTTAGTCATTTATTATATTCCTGCCAATCCTTCTCGTCAACGAATACGTCTAGAACCTTCTCTCCCATGTATAGACGCAATGCTCTCTCTAATTCAAATGATATTGATCCTGGAGCAAATCCATGTCTTAGCATTATGAGATTTCTGAATTTATAATAGCACTCTCTAGAAATTTTACCCTGTATGTTCATTTTGTCCTTTAGGTTGCGTTTCTTGTCTAGTATGAATTTGGTACAGGCACATACTTCCGATTCGCGATGATCTCTACCGCGATAATGTCCCCTTCCATGACCGCATATGCAGATTAAACCTAGATTTTCGATATTATTCTTGTATTTATTACTTGTTTTAATTCTTTTACCCATATGATTAATGTCGAGTACATCATTTCTCTCTAGGATATCCTTTAAGTAAATTTTCAAAATCATTGTCATAATTGATTTGTTTCGGATCTTTAGATTGTAGTTTTGGCTGTTTCAGTAATGGATATTATACCTTTTGTACGTCTTCATGTTCGCCTCCAAATGGAGCAAAATCAAACGATATGCCACCGATACCGCCATTTTCCTTTATGACTTTACCTTTCAAATCATCGATCCCTTGCTTAATGGTCCTAGGATCCGTACCCTTAACATGCATTATGGCATCCTTCAAATGCTTAAGATTGACAAACTTTTCCTTT
>DASWDL010000095.1:0-14897 GCA_036395315.1 Nitrososphaeraceae archaeon | reverse complement strand
AAGTTCGTGAATACCCCGGCCAATTGATCACGTGACAGACAATCCGAGTTGGTCGAACAGGATTGGTAGTCAGCGTTGGCTGCTTTCGCCAGCAAGGCCGGGACGTCCTTGTTGGTCGGCTCATTGAGCGCCTCATAGAGCGGCGCGACAATCGCACTGGCCTGTTCCACGGTCAGCGACGGGGCAATATCATCCTGTGCCGTCTGGGCATTTGCGCTCACAAACGCCGCGCCTAGTGCGAACAAAGCGAATAACGCCAGCGACCCGGCGACATACAATGTATTCCAATCGCTTTTTAGCGTGTTGATGAATTGGTTTCCATCGACTGATTCTTCAGTCGCTTTGGATTTCATACTTCTATATACACTTGGTTGTGATATAAGTAGGGAAGTTACCGGTAGGTAACTATGTTACTGGATTGTAACTTCCTGAGTTAAATATTTGCAGCATAAACCTTTACTATGGAAACTACGATTGAAGATAAAAATAAGGCACTTGTCCTCAAAGCTTTCGATACATTGTTCAATCAGCGTGACTATGTGGCGGCTGAGCGCTATTGGTCTCCTAATTACATCCAGCATAGTGCTCATATTGCACCTGGTCGCGAGGGCCTGTTCAACCTAGTCAAGAGCAGCCCGCCAACACTCAAGTATGAGCCGGGAATAATTGTGGCAGATGGAGATTTCGTAATTGTCCATGGACGGTTTTCTGGTCGCGGCCAGCCTGTGAACTGGATTGCAGCCGACATACTTCGCATCGAAGATGGGCTTTTTGTCGAGCACTGGGATGTGATTCAAGACGAGGTGACTCAAGAGCAGTCAAAGAGCGGCATGCCCATGTTCGGAGACAAGTTTCCAAATACTTCGGGGAGTATAAAATAGGAATAAAATTTGTGAATATAATATGCGCTCAGTACAAGTTTCTAAACCTAAAGGACCTTTAGAAATCGTGGAAAAAGATATTCCAGAACCTGGTAACAGACAAGTTAGAATCAAAGTACAGGCATGCGGCGTATGCCATAGTGATTCCTTTACTAAAGAAGGGTTATTCCCTGGCATTCAATACCCAAGGGTTCCAGGTCATGAAATTGCAGGTCTTATAGACAAGTTAGGCGCAGACGTTACTCAATGGGAATCTGGACAGAGAGTAGCAGTTGGCTGGCATGGAGGCCATGATGGCACTTGTGAATCTTGCAGGCGTGGAGATTTTGTTACTTGTAAGAATTTACAGGTACCTGGGATTTCCTACGATGGTGGCTACGCAGACTATATGATTGCGCCTATCGAAGCTCTAGCATTAATCCCTGAGCAGCTTTCGGCTATAGAAGCTGCGCCTCTTATGTGTGCTGGAATTACTACATACAATGCTCTTCGGAATAGTGGAGCACGTGCGGGTGATGTAGTTGGTATTTTAGGAATGGGAGGACTGGGACATCTTGGAATTCAGTTTGCCGCCAAGTTCGGTTTTAATACGGTTGCGATTGGGCGAGCAAGAGATAAGGAGGAGGAATTAATGAAGAAACTAGGTGCAACACAATACATCGATAATAAGTCGCAGAATGCAGTCGAAGAACTTAACAAGCTAGGAGGAGCCAAAGTAATACTTGCAACTGTCCCGAGTGGAAAGGCCATGACTGAAATTCTTGGCGGTCTCGCAGCGAATGGAAAGCTCGTGATAATTGGAGCGTCCGATGAGCCAGTTGAAGTACCTACGAACTTAATGATTTTAGGACGCAGATCATTGATAGGTTGGCCAGCCGGTACGTCAATAGACTCGCAGGATACACTTTCGTTTAGTGTTCTTTCTGGAGTTAGGTCAATGAATGAAGTTTTTCCGTTAGAGCGCGCAGCAGAGGCATATGATCATATGATGAGTGGTAAAGCTAAGTTTAGATGTGTACTTACAACTGGTAATTAGATAGATTTGTCAAGATAAATTAATAATTGTAACCCATACTTCCTTTGATTTCTTTAGGTGAGAACGGATCTTAGCATGTCCTACTGAAAGAAAAAGTTGAAAGACAGGATAGTTGCCGCGAGTAAACCATAAATTATATCACTACCGCCAAGGATTTGGTTTCCAACATCTCTCCCTCCTTTCCGTTATCTTAGTGCCTTAACTCCCTTGTCATATTTGCTGCTGACATACGCAACGCATTCAAAAGCTACAGTTTGGGTCATTGCATTGCTTACCCCTAGAGAAATTTCCCCCAGGAATAGGTTTTGCCTATCTGGAGTCTGTCTTGTCAGGCTTGGTCGCAATTTTTATTGATTTATTTATTGTCATGAAAACAAGAGTACTATGCTTTAGCTGTTTTGAACCCGCAACATACAATTCTTCTAATTAGCTAACGATATAAGCACGATACTTCCCATTAGGTAATATTGCTTACCCAAGGAAATGGCATAGCGTTAACAGACCATCTAAAAAGATGGGGAATGAAAATTTGTCCTATTGACAGGAGCTTAAAGATATTGGGTCAACGTTACGCTCTACACATAATGAGAAACATGATATTGCTAAAGCAGAATAGGTTTACTCAGTTTCTAAATTCAATTGAAGGGATAAGCACTAAGACGCTTTCACTCAGACTACAGCAACTTGAAGAATATGGTCTAATTGAAAGGAAAGTGATTCCCGGCAGGCCAGCGCACACCGTATATTCTCTCACCAAAAAGGGTATGGATGTGCAAAGAATCTTAGCTGAGATTGCTTCGTTCAGTATAAAATATGAACCGGAAATAATTTTCGTAGATAAGAAGCCTAGGAAAAATCTTTTTGTAGGTCAAAGTTATTCCGAAGTTTATGATTTTTGAATTTGATAGTGCCGACTCCCCCTTCTTGCAGACAAAAATAGCAGTAGTTACCTACTAGTAATTATACTACTAAAGAGCATTCTAATTTATTTATTAAACCTCGTATATGATAGTGGCCGCCAATCCGTGAGAGAAGCTACGATGCATCTCTTTCAGGATCTTATTGAAATATGGCTTCGAAAGAGACGTGGTGATCATGTCTATTGTTTGTCCAAGTGTCATCTTATCATGATCTTTCGATCCTTGCGTTGTTTGAGGAGTTTGGTAGGTCAAGTTTATTTTCTTCTTCTTACAGCTGGCTAACTTGCTCACTTTTCTTATAATATTTGCTGCAAAACCCTCGTTTGAAGCGCGGAGAGTGGGATTTGAACCCACGAGTTCTTTCGAACATGGGATTAGCAATCCCACGCCCTACCAGGCTAGGCGACCCCCGCGCGATAAATAGAGATTCGAGTATTATATTAAGTGTAGGTATGATTACTTCTGATTAATTCTAATTTAGTTGTCTTTCTCACGTAAGTTGGACTGCACTCACCACGTCAAAATAGTTAATCAATCCAAAAGTTATAGGCCGTCTTTTATTACATATTTTCTAAAATAGCTGTCTATCGAATCAAAATCTTTGGAACATCAACAACCTTACCATATTTAGAATCTATTAATTGAGCTAACTTCCTAGATGGACTCTTATATCCAAACCTATATCTAGATTTTGAATTACTCGCTAATCTAGACCACCCGTTAAGCATCATAGCATGGTTTCCTACTACAATTAGTTTTTCTTTGGACCGAGAGATGGCAACATTTAGATCTTGTAAAGTACCTGCCTGGCCAACGATTTTTTCGGCATTACTTCTCACCAGGGAGAATAAGACAATATCTGCCTGCGTACCTAAAGCTCCGGTTGTGGTATTTGTCTTTACATCACTTAAGCCCATCTTCTGAATATATCTTGAAATTATACGGCGTTGTTCGGAAAATCGAGTAACGATCGCAATGGACTTTTTTGTTACTGCTCTTAATGCCTTGCATATTTTTGCACACGCTTTAGCCTCCGGATCATTAGCCCATGAAGTAGGACCAGATTGTTGTTCTTTCCCATTTATATCAACCCAAGTAATAACTTCTTCTGGCTGTATTATATCCCTGTATCAAGATCTGGTAACTGATCCAAAACTAGCCGCCTTGACGCGACTTCGGCAGACGATCTGAGTCCACCATACTGGGCGAATTCGTCTACAAGTCCAGAAAGTTTGTCTGGAAGGCGATGAGTAATCCTTAGAGTATCAGACTTTGAGTATTTTAATACCCACTCAATAGCACTTCTGTTTCGTTCAGCAAGTAAGATTCAAGCCATTGCATCTATGCTGGTATGCATGATGTTTAAAAATACTTTCAATGTAAAGCCGTATTATGTTATTCCAGAAAAGTATACCTCTACTCCCAGGAAGCAGGAGACTGAAGGGGTTAAAGATATAGTATCTTTACCAGAATATGAAATCGAAATCCCGAATCAGAAACTAGTTAGAAGTATGGTTCTAATTAATAGTCACGGAAATGGCATAATTAGCAAGAAGGATTTGAGAGACATCGCTTTGGAGGAAGGACTTATTCATGTCGAAACACAGAATACTGATAAAGAAGGAATAGCTGCCTACATGTCACTAAACAAGAACTTGATCCAGCCATTATTAGATCGTAAGTTAATTAATGTTGAAAAATTAGGAGGATCTCATAAAATAACTTTAACTAGCGAAGGTAAAAATGTTCTAAAATTTTTAGGCTAGGTCCCATCCTTAGGCCTAGATATAACAATATTGGTGTCTTGACCCTCTCCCTCTCATGTAAGTGCTTCAGTTCTTAAATTATTGTTCTTGATGAGAAATCTAATGTCAACAACATTAGAAGCGGAGGCATCTAAACCGCTAAAAAAGATGCAAGAATGTAATAAGTGCAGAAGTGCAGGATTTCCCAACCAGATGATATCCTTCGAAAAGGCTGGGGAAGATAGTTACAGCGGCAAAGTGATATGGAGATTGTTAGACGCGGGCGGACAGGTCCATTTTCACAAGAACGTTGGACCTATAGGTTCGGGTTCAGAGAACGGTAACGGTAATTCCCTGTACAAACGCCGGAAACTAGTGGACATAAATACAGTTACTGATCTCAAAGAGGCCAGAATGCTGATCAAATCCGGATGGGAATACAAAACGGTGTTCCCCGCAACTCTTGAAAATATTCCACATTATGTGCTGGTGAAGAGAGAGTAACATTACGTAGAAGATCATACTATGATCTTCTAGTCCTCAGATCTAGTCCTCAAGAATTCTCTTACAGCTTGTGCATTCTCCTTATAGGCTCGAATTTTATGAATTTGACCATCTGGGCATCTAAGTTCGACTGTTACAATATTTGTTTCAGCATCCGATGCAAATACCTGGGGATATACTTTTTCAATTTTACAATTACTGTCCAGTAGAGCTTTTAGCTTGATGATTACCTCACTCATATCTGTGTAATTTGATGTAACTTGCAGAAATTAGATTGTTTGGTTTGGTTTGATATGCTAATCTCGAAGGATTGATAAAATCTAATAATGCAGAGAAGCTGAAAACAACGAGATGAGGAAACAGTTAATTTTAACGAGGTCCAAATATTTCTTGTAATATAATTATGTTTTTTAATAGTCTGGATCAACTCTCATCGTATGTTAGTTCTTTTAGATTGTACAAAAGAATATCAGAACAATATAAGGACAAAACAGTTCTGGACTCGGTCAAACAATTAGTACCAGATAAAGTGTTAGAATCAAAGCCTAGTCTAGAGAGGCAATCGTTGCAGCCTCTCCTGCATTGGTTCAAGTATGATTTTATGAAATGGATGCCCAAGCAACTACCATGTCCAAGCTGCAACCAAGGACCCATGGAAGTTCAAATTTTGCAAGAAGATTCTGCGGTAGTGCGGAATACAGAAATTCACAGATGCAGTAATTGTGGCTCGATGCATTTTTTTCCACGATATCTGGGAATACTGAATATTGCCCAAGCAAGAATTGGCAGATGCAGTGAGTGGTCTATACTCTTTGGAGCAATACTGAACTCATTATCAATTCAAACTAGGATAGTCCATGATTTCCTTGATCATTGTTGGAATGAATCATCATTGAATAGGAATTGGATACACATTGATTCTACTTTAGAATATCCTATCTCTTTTAATCATCCTTATTACTATGAACAAAATTGGGGCAAAAAGTACGAATATGTTTTAGTGTTCTCCCCTAATGATCTTGAAGACGTTACTGGTAATTATACTCAAAATTGGCAGATGGTCCAGAAAAGAAGGGGAAAGAAAGACAAAGACAAATTAAAAGAATTCAGAAAATCTTACCTGGCAATATAGACAGATATCAACATTTCATTCCATTCCAATTTGTCTAAAAACTAAATGTTGAAGGTTACGTACTTGTGGTATGGTGGATTTGGTGATGTAATAGTGATATGAAAACCGGCTTTCTAACTTATTGTTAGTCTTGTAAAGGAATTGTTTGGCAGCTTAACATCCACGTCCTCTGGATGCATTATTTTGGCAAGAATTTCTAATCCTGTGATCGTCCTTGGTCCTGGTTTACTAAAATATGCGTTAGCATTAACAGCATAAACTTCGTTCCTTTTTACAGCAGGCAGTGACCTCCATTTATCATTGTTCTGCAGCACTTTTACTTCTTTCAAGGTTCTATCTATATCAAACCCACATGGCATTAAAACTATCTTATCTGGGCTAAATTCCATAATCTCTTCAATTGAAATACGACGTGATGGCTGTCTTGGGGCGCTCAACCCATTTATGCCTCCTGCAATATCTATCATTTGGGGAACCCAATGGCCTGCAATAAAGAAAGGCTCAATCCATTCTAAGCAAACAATCCTAGGTTTAGCTTTATTTGTTGCCTCGGCAGCAGCGTTACTTGTATTGGTATTGGATGCTCTTGTTTTTGCTTCGACAATCTTTTTAATATTGTCAATCCTGTTCTGTAACGATCCCACCAATCTATGACCTTCCTCTAGATGTCCAGTTCGATCTGCTATTCCTATTATACTTACCAGGATATCATCTAGGTCGTGAGGATCGAGGACAAGTATATCTGGTTTGTATCCGAGTATAGAATTTGCACGCTCTATTTCCTTAGCAAACGGAGCACATACTTCACAGACTCCTTGAGCAATAATAAGATCTGGTTTTGATTCTTTTAGCTTTTGGTCGTCTATTATGTATATGTCCTCTCCTGACCTCATTAAGCTTGCAATTTTATTGTCAATTTCTTTGCTAGTCATAGTAGCTGCATCAAATGAAGACTTTATGACTGTAGGCTTATTCGTAGCTTTGTGGGGGTAGTTACATTCATGGGTTACTCCTGTTATCAGATCTCCTGCACCTATCTCATAAAGAATTTCTGTAGAACTGGGTAAAAAGGAGACTATCCTGCCTTTATCTCCTTTAAGTTTTGCCACGGGCATATACAGATAATATTAACAGATTATTTTAAAGATATCATACTAAAATATGTGTTATAGCGTTGAACTTGAAGACAAAAGTCTTCTAAATGAAATGCGACCTGCATCTTACTTCGATAGCCCATTAATCTACATAATCTACAGTATGTTTGTACGTATGCTTATCCATAATTATAAAAAGGATTTCTCAAATTATTATTTAGCTATTTAGCTTTCGCAGTTTAAGAGCTTGACATCACCTTGAGTGGTATTAAAGTCTAGGACACGGTCTATACTTAACCCACAATCAAAGTAATCGGCACCTTCTCCTCCTTTCAGGGTATCTGCACCTGGTCCCCCAAAGAGTTGGTCGTTCCCGCTATCTCCTGTAATGTTATCATTTCCGATACCGCCAAATATTACGTCGTTACCATTTCCACCTGTAATGACATCCCCGCCATCTCCGCCATCAATCTCGTCATTACCATCACTTCCGTTCAGAAAATCTGCTCCAACTGCCCCTGTCATGAAATCGTCTTGAGTTGTACCAGTTAGATTGTCCTTCTGTGGACCCCCTTGAAATATCTCAGACCAGCCGGCTTTTGGTGATTGGATGAAGAGAATAACTAGGATAAAGGCCATAGTAGATGCCGTAATCACGCCTGTAGCTAAAAACTTGAACATCAGGCAAGTACCAATAATTCATGCAATATAAGGGCTGCCGTGAAAACTGAATCAAAATTGGGATCTAAATTGATTCTCGGGTATTTCCAATTGGTTGGCTGGCTATAGGTGATATTCAGTATTGATGTAGAGATTCGTGGTTTATTGTTCATTGCTTTTTGTTTACTCTTTTATAGAGACTATTAATAAATTCCAAAATTCCTTCATGGGTTTGTTTATCATTCTTTCTCATGTAGTAATAAAGTTCCTCATTAGCAGCATGGTAGTCAATACCAATATTTTGGGCAATTTCCAAAGCAATACTGGAGAGCAGCAATTTTCGTAATACTATATCTACTCCATAATTGATAAGATCGGATGACAATTCGGCTAAAAGATTTTTGAAATTAGAATCGATGTATTTGTCTTTAGCTTCGCGGGTCTTGATTGAAAAAGGAACTGCCATCATCCTTCGTTTCATGTGAATATTTTCAACCATTTCAATGAAACGGTCGTTCATTTTGAGATCGTGAAATAAAACTTCTGATAATAGATCTGACGCATCTGATTCGCTTATCTGCAATCTATCAATTAGATTGAAAAGTATATGACAGGCAACGCATCCATTTTCCTTAATGATTGAAGGATTATTTGAAACATTATGGATTTCATCTGAGATTAACTGTTTGGCTATGTCTTCCCTTGATTGCGAGCTGTTCACCATAGCAACCTGAATTATCTTCCTAATTTGTTTATGCCAGTATGCCAGTACCGTGCTGTCGATAACCCTAATGAATTTAGAAATATTGAAACTCAAGTTACAAATTCCAAAGTTCCAAATCCTCGGATAAACTTTGCAGGTTTTTCAAAGGACACCTATCTATGTCTTTGTAATGCCCAAGGGGTGGCAGATTGACTTTTTTCTGTCAGTGATATATGAATAATTGGCATTTTCGTAATTTCTTGTCTCAGAACCCCAATTTTACTCTCAGGTTATCAAAATTAGGCGATCCTTCAAAATTTCTACGAGAATTTTCAACAATGAGGTAAATAATAAGCCAGTATTAGTTAATAGCATTTAATCAGTCAATCTTAGTATAGTTAATCGGATTAGCGGATGACATTCTCAATTGGTTGAAAGTATGTCATAAAAAAAAATCAAAATCCGATGATAACAGCGATAAGATAAAAAACCGTAACAAAAAAAAGTACCTAGAGAGAAAACAAAATAGATGACTCAGAGTCTACGTGAATGCCTAATTGGGGCTTGGAAGCTTGTTTCCTACGTAGAAGAGCCAGTGGACGGGTCGGCTAGCGCTCGGCCGCTCGGAGAGAATCCAAAAGGGATTATTATGTACACGCCTGACGGGTATATGTCAGCACAGCTACCAAAGCCCGATCGACCGGATTTCACATCTGGGGATTGGTTCAACGGCACGGTAGAAGATTACAAGAACGAAGCGACATCGTACATTGCGTACTCTGGCCCTTTCCATGTCGATGAAGAGAAGAGGACGCTTACGCACTCCATGTTCGTTTCACTCTTTCCAGACTGGACTGGTCAGACGCAACCCCGGGCTGTGAAGATAGATGGTGACGTTCTTCATCTCGGCACTGTGTCGCCAATCAGATCTTCCGGCAAGACGGTAATGGCGCATGTGACGTGGAAGCGCGCTGAACCGATGTAGTATGGGTTAGTCACAAAGAATGATCCCAAAAGTTCAGTGGCAAAATTCAATTCAATGGCAGGTATGTAACTTCTTCTCCTTACTCTCCAAGTACTTCAGCTTTTTAATCAATTTAGCATAAAATATTATGATTTTGACAAAAAAATTGAAGGAACATGGTCAGGCACTGGAATTAGAATCAGTAACTATTGTACAGAATGCAATCGGACGAGACACAGAATGAAATTGAATGTCCTAGATGTTACGATACGATGTCGCTGTGTTCTGACTTTGACAGTCTATACTATGTTTGTGAGAGCTGCTACTTTTACCTATATACAATTAAAAAATAATAATCTAGTGTAGATTTACAGCCACTCTTCTATTCTATTGTCAATCGCGTCAGCTGTACATGCTAGTGAATTATTGGCTGAAGTATTGCAACAACCACCGCTATAATAATTGCAATTACAATAAGGGCAACGATAATTGGTGCTAGAACCCTTATTAGAAAGACTATCGCGCCCACCGCAACTACTATCCCAACTATGATAATTATTATGGAAACTAAATCAAAAGCCACTAATATTTTATCATCAATATCCTAGAAAATGGTTGACGTTGAATTGGACTAATTTCCGATTTATTTTTTAGATACGGTCACACAACCTTGCTTATGGCTTATCAAGAAAATGAAGACAATGAGCCAGCAAAATTAACCGAAGAAATGAGGTCTGAAGTAACTAAGGAAGAACCTGTAGATGATATGGTCAATCCTTTGGATACTGTTTCACCAGAAAATCTTCAAACAGAATATGAAGAAACTAAACCCAATGCAGAACCAGAAGAAAGTACCTATATCGAAATCGCAAAAGTCGAAGAGCTGAAACCAGCACAAAAAAGAATAAAGAAGGCAAAAAGAAAAAAATCTGGTTCAATTGAATCTGAATCCAAATCTTTATCCAAGTTACATCCAGAAAAATCATATATTATCATCCTTGGGTTGGATGTCGGTTGTAAATTACCTGAATTACATTTAGGGTAACGTTCTTTCATTCATATTTTAACCAAAGTTATTTCATTACACCTAACGGGTAGTCTGTATAGCTCCTAATAAAATTTATCTCGAACAAGCGACATTTCCTGGAAATCAATTTACGATTTTGCAGTAGCCGACAATGTAACTGATTTAGACTATTCGTAAATGTGATTAAAAATCACTTGGCAATAAAGTAAATCTCATGCTAGGGAACAATGAAAATCGTGGATACTGGATTAGTTAGCTTGTAATAGGTCGAGTTACTCAGATTTACTAGATTCTCTAACCAGTACGGATTTCCAGCTTGAATGAAAAAATGCCGGTATTAAGCATCGACAAAAAATTAGAAAGGATTTAGATATTTTTACCCGGCGCCTTTGGTTGTGTTACTTGCAAGAACTAATGTTTCTCCGAAAGTTTTTCCGTTATCCGTACTGGCTCTGAATACTGGTTTTCTGACTTCTTCACTTCCATTTTGAGTCTCCTCCCACCATGTAACGTATACGCTTTTGCCAGACGCCCCTATTTCAGCATCAACCGAGCGATCGGTAGAATTACTTAGGTTAATTTTATCACCGAATGTCTTGCCATTGTCTGTACTTGCTCTAAACATTATTTCGTCGTTTCCTGTTTTATTACTCCACCAGACAATGTACACATTGTCTCCCGACGTAGCTATTGGTGCTTTAGCCTCATGTTTAACGTCATGTGCATTTTCTATATTCACGTCTTCTGCGTTTACAGACTGTACTAGCAGGGTCTTTCCAGGTACTACAACTGTCATAGCCACTAAAAGCACTGCAGTCACTACAGGTAGAACTACGAGTTCTTTAATCCATTTACTTTTTACCATTCCTTTTACCAGAAGAATCACACATTTAGGTGCTACTATTCAATATCCTAGTACTGTCCCACATGTTTGTATACCACTTCACGTCTAAATCTTTACCATTACTTCTCAATAGAGCTTAAAGAGATCTTGTAGTCCTTTTTGTATAGTATAAAAGCGATGAAGATAGTCACAGACGCTACAAACAAAATGCCGTTAATCCACAAATGAATTTTAGTATCGCTTTCGTTGAACAACCCTTCGAAAAGAGCCGGGGGAGGGGAAATCCCTAGTAGATATAGTTCGTAAAACTGGAAAACATGGTCGAGTACGTGAAGAGATTGATATACAACTAGGAAAATTATCGTATACTGTAATATCTTTGTGGCACTTGTGGCACTTGACCTATTGGAAACAATACGATGTATCCGTTTAGTGTACGCATTCGTGAGGTAGAAGCAAACTGCGATTAATATTATCGCAGCAAATTCTATAATGTTTAACCACAAGTGAACCTTGTTATCGCTTGCATTCAGTAAACCTTCGAAAAGAGCCGGAGGAGGGAATATCCCCAGCACATAGAATTGGTAATACTGGAGGGCATGATCGAGTACATGAAAAACCTGATATAATAATAGGAATATAATTACATATTGCAGTATCTTTAGGGCAAACGATTTATTTATCGATAAATTTGCCAATACACTACTCAGAAATTGCTTTTATAAAAGAATTTGAAGTCTAACTAGAATCCCGTTGTGCCCATGTAGATGAATGGGAGTCGGAGCTATTTTTAGCTGCGGTTCACGTCAAGGCTTTACCTGTAAAGATGAAAGACATTTTTATTCTGTTTCATTATGGCCAATCAGGCTTTCAACTATGACCTGGGGCGGATATAAGGGTAAATTATCTTTAGGATCCCAGGCAACGATCAACTTGGTAAAAGCGCCTCCGAGATTTTTAAACAGACCTTGAATTTCTTGAGGTGTAAGATTCGGGAACCTCAGATCACTCTCTGCCTCTCCAGCAACGGGCGTCCAGTTCGGTTTTTCTCTGTCGGGAAGTGAAGCATATTGTTTACCCGAAATAATATACTCGATACCAATAAGAGTAGATTTTGTCGAGTTACCGTCAAAAAGTAAGCAAGATGCCATAATCCCCCCGGATGCATTACTACAATAGATATGGACATCTAGTAAGGGAGCATCATAAACGTGCTTTTTCGCTATACCGTATAATGTGAAACCACCCAAGGGAGTCGTGGCATTGTCATTTGTATTATTAGCTGATTCCTGTGCGAAGCCGGGCTTAACTGATATGCATATGATAGAAAGCATGAGGGCGGCCGTAAATATTAAGAAAATGCCTAGGAAAAATGAGGTTCTCAATCTCTTACCTTTATAGTTATTGTATTTATAGATTGTTACCTGATTCATCATCATGCTCAGACCATGTCACCTATTCTGGGGATATTCCATCTCAGTATGTCATACATCGGAAATAGCTTTCGGTAAATGTAAAAAATGGCGTCCGATATTTTCGAAGGAATTTTCTTGCATATACAAGCGATACATGACGTTCAATACGACCTCGTGCTGCTTGATTAGCCGTGCCAGAGTTTTCGGGATTAGACATAGTTAAATCGCTTAAAGCTGATGGATTATTGGAAAAAGTAGCTACTAGAATCGGTATCCATAAAATGGGTAGACGTAAAAAAAGATATTCCAATTGTATATCGGCATATGATCCTGAGAATTCATATCCATAACTTTATCTTTGTTAAACTAACTATGGAGGTTCTTAGTAATCCATATAATGATAAGAATAATAAAAAATACTCTGGCTGATTAGTTGTCTGAATTTTTATAATTTAGTCATTCCACTTTTTCTTAACTTTTCTCTTGCTTCAGGAGTGTCAGCACCGGTCTGTTCTCCTTCTACAATTTCTTGATCATTTGGATTTCTCTTAACTGCTGTAGGTTCGTGCTCGGCTATCTTTTCAGGAGACATTGGATCTTTAGATGCTTCACGATCTTTTGTCATACATGGTTAGTACGTCTGATTTTATTTAACAGCTTCACTTAATGCCAAAATATAGGAACAATGATCATAACAAAAAACTATATCAATCTTTAAAGCGAGGTAAATCAACAAGTTACCCTGGCCTTTATAAGATTCCCTAAATTTTCTCATGTTGATTATAAATTATATATAATTAGGTGTACCACGGTGCATGCCACTAGCATTAGTAATTTGAACCGATGAAGTATTTTCTTAGAGACAAAATAACAGATTTATTAACGCTAATTTCGTATCGGCAGCGACGATTGTGGAGTACCATTTTCTTGCCCTTTAAAACTTCGATATTCAGCATCCACATCAGTGGCAGCAGTGACTATTTTACTTTTGGCCAATTTGGAAGATTGGAGAAACATCTTCACATCTTTGGGAAGGCAATGTCCTCCGATTCCCTCTCTCGGCTCCAAAATGTCAACATTCCATTTTGTATTGAGTGCATCCCTTAATTCAGCGAAGCATACACCGTTTTCTTTACAATACAAGTATAGCTCTTCAGCAAATGCTATCTGCACGTATCTATATGTATTCTCGACAATTTTAGTTATCTCTGCAATTTCTACCTCAGATACTGGATGTAACGGAATTGACAAAGTTTTACTCCCATTAATGTGGTCATATTCTGTTTCAGAAAAGTTAACTTCATTATTATCCTCAGGTATAGAATAAAATTGATCTTGATTTGGGCCTTTTGCTCCGTAGAATTCTATGCCTAATTTTAAGCAACATTTACTTACACCACCTATAACACGCAATTGGTTGACACCGTGGATTTCCTCTTCTAACGCATACCATCTATGGGGAACGTGAACAACATGGACTCTATGATTCATTATCTCAAACATTCTCTTAGATGTGCCTTTTGGTATCGTACTCTCTATCGAGACAAGTGCACCATTTTTTGCTTCTTTGGAAATCTTAAAAGCAAGATCCATTAAATCTCCTGTTTCGGGAGAATAGATATCATCTGATCTATGTGTAGAAATACATATCACAAGTACGTCCATGTCAGAGAAGTTTTGAATATTTTTTATGCCGTACAGACGGTGAGCAAGTTCTAGCGCATCTAGATTTATATCAAATCCATATGTTTCAAATCCTCTATCCTGAATGTACTTTGCAACAGGTAATCCTAGCTGTCCTAGTCCAATGACTAAAACCTTCTTGAATTTTTCGGAAGAAAGTTCTGCTCCTAAGTTTGTAAAATGTGGGGTTTCTAATTGTCGCTGCATGAACGGTTTTCTGCTCCCCAAAACTCCTATATTTATCCACTCTGCTGCGAGTTGCCGCCGCTATTATCTGAGCCGCCAGAGT
>DASWDL010000094.1:0-8335 GCA_036395315.1 Nitrososphaeraceae archaeon | reverse complement strand
TCTCCCCAAATAGAATCAGAGGGTAACAGTACTTTTGTGGTATGGCAGGATAATACAACAGGTAATAATGAGATATACCTAAAGAAGAGTACAGACGGAGGAGTTACATTTTATGAGCCAAAACAGCCCCCAAAAATAAATACTCAATACCCAGGAGGACCTGTTGTAAGTGATCCTAATCTCAAAGTGGAAATTGTCACTAGGGGAATTAATTTTCCTACTCATATGGCATTTTTAGGAAATAACGATTTATTGGTTCTAGAAAAAAATAATGGAACTGTAAAGAGGATCGTAGATGGAAGAATTCAAAATGCCTCCTTGCTTGACGTAGCAGTCGCGAACGGCGTTGAAAGGGGGATGCTCGGGATTGATGTCAAGAAAACGCGAGATGGACCTACCTTTGTATTTTTATATTTCACAGAATCTCTGAGAGACGGAGATGATGTATCAAGTGGAAAAGTACCATTGGGCAATCGTCTATACAGATACGAGCTAGTTAATAACAGGCTCGTAAACCCTAAGTTGCTATTAGACCTACCTTCCACCCCTGGATCAGCACACAACGGGGGTAAAGTTATTGTGGGACCAGATGGAAATGTATACCTTTCGATTGGCGATCTAGATCGTAGCAATGCCAAGAATGCGTCATCGATAATTACTAAAGCCCAAAATCATGTTGAGTCTCAAGATGCCGATGGCAGGGCAGGAATTCTCAGGGTTACTGTGGACGGCCAACCCGTAAATGGAGGAATTTTAGGTAAAACCGGCGTACTAAATAAATACTTTGCGTACGGAATAAGGAATAGTTTTGGTATGGACTTTGATCCTCTCACTGGGAAATTATGGGATACAGAGAACGGTCCTGAATATGGTGATGAAATTAACCTCGTTGAGTCCGGATTTAACAGCGGCTGGAACAAGGTTCAAGGTATTTGGGAACCAAATGAAAACTCATTTGGCCCTATAAAATCTAATTTTACGGATTTATTTGACTTCAATGGGACTGGACATTATCATCCGCCTGTACTCAGTTGGTATCAACCTCCTCCAGGCCTGACTGCTATTAAGTTCCTGAACTCAGCTAAAATGGGACAGCAAAATGCAAATGATTTATTTGTGGGTGATTTTCACAATGGGAATATATATCATTTCAAATTAAATGCAAATAGAACAGGGTTGGAACTTGAATCTGTTCTTGGAGATAAAGTAGCAAGTAATTTGAATGAAACTGGCAATGTAACTTTCGCGCGAGGATTTGGTGGGATTACAGATATGCAAGTAGGGCCAGACGGATATCTATACGTACTTTCTCTTTACAAGAGCGCTGATGATTGCACTACTAGCCATCATTCTAGTAAGCCATGTATTTCATATAATAATCCTTTGGAAGGAACTGTATTTAGAATTCGCCCAAAAGCCTAGAATTTAACATAATGGCCACAAGGTATGTTATATGGAATTTGTCGTTCTACTAAAGACTTGGTTGACGATCTAGAAAGTCAAAAAGTGCTACCAAAAGTCCACTAGATGACCTTTGTTACACTGATTTTAAATAGAGTCGATTCACCAGAATCATAGTGAATCTTATTTCTTCTGTTTTTTTGGGTCTAAGCCTACTTCTTGTGTTCGGTGTAGTATATGCCACTTTCGATCACAAGTATGACATTGCAAGACCTATTTTTCAACAAAGTTTTGAAGGCAGGCCAATCAATATATCTGATCTTAAGATACTGAAAGGCAATATAGTTAGCCTACAGTATAATGGGTCAGAGAGCCCTGCTTGGATTCTTTCTGGAAGATGGAAATTAGTAGTGCTCGATAATAATAATACAAACTATGTCAAACCTGATATCAGATTTACATCTAATATTACAATGACAAATCTAGATGGGACAGATAGTCACAAGCACAAGCTGACAGATTTTAAACTTCTGAATATTGAATTTAAGAACAGAACCGCGATAATTAACGGAACTATTTCTCTGGTTACGATTGGGGAAGAATCCCAAAGCAGTAATTTAGGGCAGTCTATATCTGGAGTTCCAATAAGCATTAAAATAATGAATATTCGAACTATTGGCATCTATATTGACAAGGATATGGTCAAACATCACTTTGGCGAATCCCAAATATACGGAACAGTCGCCGAATGAAATAAATAGGCTAAATTAGCGTCCGCTATTTCGCTTTATATTAGCATACTAGCATAGTCTTTATCAACACAAAAATTTACCCTATATATATTTAGTCCTAATTGATTATATGGAAAAGTAAACATAGCTATTTCTAAAAGTTCAGTACATGTGATTAGGCGTCTAGAATTTTGTACCTTAGTTTCACTACTTATGTCTCTAAATGAACCATCTACATCACCAATTGAAATGTATAGATTGTTATCAGGACCTATTGCTATCTTGCCAGCGTTGTGAGAAGGTCCTGGTGTAGTCGGCAAGTCTAGAAGGAGCTTAGGATTTACTAGCGTATCATTTGTTAGGTTATACCTGTAAAGACGGTTGCCTAACGGCGGAGAGGTGATAACGTTACTCGTACAAAGAATGGTAGTATTGAAGCTAGGAAAACTATTCACAGTTGGAATACTGAACGTCATAACTAATTGTTCAGTGACTTGGCGACAATGCTCATAACTGTTAATGTACACTATAGTTCAATGAAATACTCTAAACAGGAATTAGAGCTGGATTATCAGCATCAAAAGTGGTTGGGTATTATAGAACCTGATCCCACTGACACGCCGCTGATGATTGAGGATTTATTGACAATCCTGATATAGTCTCAGAAGAAGTCTCAGAAGAAAGTTTAGACTGCTAGATTCCAGAATTCCATAGAAACACCATTTCCTTCAGCCTTCTGTTTGCGCTATCGGGATAGATTCAATATTATAATTCATACATATTGGGCAATTCCCGATATAATCTAAATCACCAGCTAAATATGAAGCGCACCAGAGACAAGAATTACAAATTAAGAACTGAGCGTCTTGATATTTCCTTATTGTCTTTGTTTTTTGATGTTGTTTGACTGTTGACATTTAAATTATCTTAATAGCCGAAACCTTTAGGAATTAAACGATCTTTCTTCTTGATCTGGATAAGAGTATTCAATTGCTTGGTAGAGAAAGATTCCATAAAATTGACCCTGTTCTACAATCAACAAGGACATGCATCAACATCGTTCTATATCTGAGAGGCGACACGTACAAGATCTGTCAATCGTTAAGGTTGACTGATTGGCGGGTTGATGATGGGATTCTTGTGCGAATGAGTGTTCCCATCAACTTACTTTTATATCTTGATTTGCCTCATATCTTAGATAAGTAAAATCAATTATTTGTTATGTCGTTAGGGCTAAATAACCTAATCCAGAGGGTATAGCTACTACACCATAATATAATGTAGGTAACATCGTTACGCTAGCCTTTAATAATCTCACATCGCCTTAGCTTCAATGATAAACAGAACTACGAGAGATTTGAAAACAAAAATCTATCTATTCACTGCCTTGGTTATTATAGGAGGAGCACTATCAGCGACTTTATCAATAACTGCAAACGCTGCACCATATGGAAGTAAGTGGCAGGACCACAAAGGATGGGCTTTTGGCCCTATTGCAAGTATACAGAATGATAAGGATGGAAAACCTGCGTGGGTTCTTTCTGGACACTGGGTTACAAACATAATTAACAAGACTAAGGACAGTTTCAATCAGACAAACCCTGCCAAATTCGATGTATGGATCGACATGGCAATGTTAAACGGATCCGCAATGCACAAACATAGGATATCTAACTTCTCGCTAACAGATGCTACCACGCAAGATAAAACTTCGACTTATAAAGGAACAGTCACTATCACAATGAAAGATGGACCTGTAACCGAGGTGCCAGTAGAAATTAAAGTTATGGACAATCATGTTGTAGCAATATCTTTGGATGGGGCAAAGACGAATAACCATTTCGGTAATACACCTATTTATGGCACGATATTGACTAAACAAGATCTTGCTATGATGATGGGTATGATGTCCAGAAAAGGAAACATGACAATGATGGGAAAGGATAATTCATCGTCTTCTTGGTAGTACTCGTTGACAGGAAATAATCACTGCAATTTCCCTCCTAATTTTTGTTTTAAGATTTGATAGATTCCCAAGTAAGCTAAATTAGGTTATTGGCCCTCTGTGAAAAAGTAATTGAAGCCCTCGCTAGGAATAGACACTATCATTAAATAGTACACAAATCGAATTGACCAAGTGCGCTGTTGTGTAGTAACCAGAGGTACATAATTTATAATAGAGGGTTGACATGTTCTTATTTTAAGTATATACATTATCCCGAACCATTTTGGCCAGTTTTTGTATAGTAAGTTTAATTGGTTGAGTTGTGCTATAAATAATGAGAGTATGATCTGCAGTTTTTTGATCAGGCCAAAATTTTCCTGGGCAATAGCTGCATGTTGCATAGTGAAAATTAAATTCACTTAGGATCTTGAATCCATTTTTGGGAAGCTCTACTCTATAGTAACCCAACGATCCAGGATGTAATCCGCCATTATTATCTTTGTTATTGCTTACTTGGTTTGTTGGAGCTAGGAATGCGCCTATTGTAAGGTTTTTTTCTATATTCGCTTCACGACTTGGTAATACAGTTATGGTACCTTTCATCCATGGATATAATGTGTCCTCTGCAACATATTTACCTGCAGGCAATATTGTCGGCTTGGAGCTATTGGTGTAATCGAGTTTCCCCGTGCTGTAGACGCCCTTCCCAAAAGCTTTATCCTTGATTTTAATAGTGTGAGGATGTGGTGTATCCCACGGGGCATCGGCATCTAAGAACAGGAGGGACACCCCCTCTGGCATTACTAGTTTCGTTGGAATATGGTCAGGATTGTGATTAGAGACAAGCTTTTGTGCCTCTTTGTGAGTGTCTTCGTGAGCTTCATTTACTATATACCAAATAAAGGTACCAACTGACTTTGGCAACGTAATCGATTGAGATTTATAGACAAATAGTGCACTAGGTATCGATTTTGGGTCTGTATCTCTATTGGGATTAATCCCTTCGGTTAGTTGATTAGCTACAGTACTTAATACCAAAACGCATACTAGAAACATTGAAGAAACAACGAATAGGATATTAGTTTTCATTTAGTACGGCATGATCATTTATCGAGTTAAATAAACAATGCGGTATTTTGTTACTTGTACTATCTCGATAGACCTTTTCGTTGTCAAAAGTTTTATCTCATGGAAACGAAAGCAGGACTGTCTCTACATAGCAGAGAGAGCTATTATAAACTGAAAAGTCAACAAAATAAATTTTGATCTAGGAGAATATTTTTGATTAATCTGTCAGCATTGATCCAATTGAAGGTGTTGAATTGAATTTAATTCATAAAAGATCTTTGCAAATCTTCCTGACCTTAATCTCTTGGATGTTCCTAATACGCGACGCCTGCAATGAAGTTTAAAAATTGAGTTTGAATTAATTAGAGGGGCTTTATCATTATGAATGAGAAATGAGTCTTTAGTACTTCCTTAGCTGAGTTCACCTTTTAGTGACCGATGGGATGGACACATGACCCATCAGCCACATGACGAAGCCAAAACTAGAAATTGGCTCTACTAGATTTAAGATAAATTAACATAATTGTTCCAATTTAGATATATTATTCTGCTTACGAAAAATTATAAAGACTATCACTGAAATAATGAACAACTTCATTGACTGACCTTGATAGTAGATGATAATTCGTTAATCATTTGACTTACCTATTATTGTGCTACCCTAATCATCAGTGTTATTTTCTCTATAGATCACATAGATGCATAGGGGAACTGTTATATGACTTTGGAAGGCTTAGAAACAATAGGAAAAATGGAATCGATTATGCGCTGTCAGGTATGTGGTAAGAAAACACATGAACTGCGCTTCTGGTTCGACAATATGCTTTGCTATAATTGTTATAATGTAAGCAGAACTAGATCGGAAATGATTTTAGAAGCAACACCCTAACTATTTCATCTTATTCCTTGTTTTTATTATCAAAATAAAGGATACACCCTCAGGCAGTAACGCTAACATATAGATTTCTTGCTTATCTCAAAAAAGAAAAATCAATACCTCCTACTAATAGGCAGTAAAAAGAAAAACGTTGGTGACCTGTGTTAGGGTGTTGCGCTACCCAACAAGGGTGGTATTTCCGGATTGAGTCATATTATCTGCTGTTATATTGCCGCCCTGTTCTGCCACTGAAGAATTAGTATTTACATCCCCGTTTGCCATACTACTGCCCTCAGCACCAGTTGCCTGCATTTCAGCTACTCCTGAACTTATCTGACCTCGTATTGCACCTTTTGGATACTTGTCAGTATGAGCATTAACATAAGCACTTCCGTTGCTCATTAAACTAACCAAGTCAGAGACTTCCTTACCCTTGAGAGGACCTTGCAAATCATCTTTTGTTATATTTCCAGCAAATCCTATAGCGGGAGATGTTTCCTTCCCTTTGGCTGACTTTTCTTTTGATAAAGTTACTACAACATCACCATTTTGACCCGAGGTTCCATTGTGTATATGAGCCTGAGTTATTTTCTTTATACCAGTAATATTTACCCAGTAAGAGACTTGAGAACTATCGTTATTAACCTGGAATTTTGCTGTTCCTGTTGAGTTAGATTCAGTTGGAGGAACTTCGTCTTTACCAGAGAGAGTTGCAGAAAAAGTCTGACCTTCCTGTGCCTGTACTTTTGCTACGTTTAGAACTATAGAAACAGTCCCTACTGATAAGACAGCCACAAACAGCACCATTGCGAACAGTGGTTGATTTTGTTTCATTGAACCCTATTGGATCTCTCTCTATAAAAACTAACCCGCTATTCTTCCTGTAGGGTTATTTGAAAACCAAAATTTTTCATCATATAACTTAAGACTTTGATATATTCTGTGAATATATTTTAGAGACCTCTAAAGCCTTCCAAAAACCTTGCTTGAGGCTAAAGTCATGTGATTCATGATTTATAGATGAAATAATTTCGTCGTTTGGATCTAAAGAGGAATCGTAAGTCAGATCACTTTCTAAATCTATGTTGAGTAGTCATAACGTTGCAATATGGTGCTTAATCTTTGAAAGAATTTCTGGATAAAGTGCAGTTGATTCCATAGAGGCACAAAGATACAGATCTTCGTTCCCTGCCAGTCGAAATATTGCTATGCCCACTCTTTCAAAGAAATTGAATTCATAATTAAGTTTACCCAAAGCTAATTCTAATTTCTTTATTGCAATAAACGACTCGATAAAAGCTGGGACTGGCTTGGCCCTGCCATGTTCTATTGTGGTCGATAACCAAAGGTACTAAAATATCGTGTCTGAATTTGCAAACTAGAAGTTTACCATTCTTATCCAGTATCCTGCAAATCTCACGTTTTTGTCTATAGATAGAATATAATGACATAGGCCGTGATAAAATTCGTTCAGCTTCAAATTATAATCTTAACTCGCGCATTTAATTATATTCGCTATTATGTTGTCTTATCTATATGTTTTAGGAAAGCATTATCAAACAGAACGACGTGATGCAGCACCTATCGCTAGCGATATTGTATCTATAGATCATACAAATTATTAGAATTAATCTATAGCGAGGAGAGCTATTTATCGCTGCTTACGGGATATTTGTTGAAATCGTCAAGCCTACAATGTTAAATCATATCGAAAATGCATGCTACAAAACTGCAGGTGAAGAAAGAATAATAGAGCCGATTTTTTTGGAAGGAGATAATCTAAATTCCCTTCTCAATGATCCCAGAAGAATCAATTAGGGACTAGGAACTCCTAATCTAGTTTAAACTTCCTTATACCGCGTTGTCAGATTCGTTGGCAAAAACAAATGTTTATACAAAGTTCGGTATAGTACCAAATTAGACACGAATATTCGACATTTGGTTTAAAACTCTACTCCACCAAAATTAGAATACCTAAGACATCCCCTTGGTTTAACCCTATTTTATTTTTAGAATACGACAGTTACTTTTGAATTACCGTACCAAATGCTTCTCCTAACATAGCCTCAGATACTATATTAAGTAACATACTTTTATTCTTCATATTTTAAGTAAGGAAGTATAAGCTAGCTATTACAACATTATCCAAATACTAACCAAGTTCTTCCGAATTAGTTTTAGATGCAAACATATCATGGGTTCAATATCTTTGGGTTCATTAGAAGTATCCTCTGATTGTTTCAAAGTAAATTACCCAAAGTTACCGTTGTCTTGAATTAATTTATAGATTTTAATATGATATTTTTCCCTTTT
>DASWDL010000093.1:0-22575 GCA_036395315.1 Nitrososphaeraceae archaeon | reverse complement strand
AAAGCTAATCCAAGAATCACAATTAGAAGCACGGAATAGTCATTGGTTTTTGCTATTGTGTCAATAATATGGGGTAAAAATCTTGAACCAAGAACTAGAACACCGCCAATAAACGCGGCTACAATACCCAAAGAAATGGATACTTGCAAAAATGAAACATCGCTTGTAGAAGCAATCGATTGTAAGATACCTAGAGCAGTTATCACCACAATGTCTTCTACTATGGATATTCCCAACAGTAGCACAGTTGATTTTTCTCTAATCATATTGAGTTCCTCGAGAACTCGCACCGTTACTACAGTGCTTGTCACTGACATAGCCAAGGCAAGAAACATGGAGTCAAATTGCGAAAATCCCAGGGTTCGCGCTGCGAAGAATACTATAGTAAGAGTACCCAATGACTCTGCAAGTGCTACAATTATAGAAGTCCTTCCGACTGACCTGAGTTTAGCGATAGGAAATTCAGTTCCTATCACGAACATCAACATTATAATTCCCAATTCAGCTAGGACGTTTAACGCATTAATATCATGAATTAATCTAAATGGAGGGGTATAAGGCCCAATTACCATTCCTGCGAGAATATATCCTATAACCATTGGTTGTTTTAGTTTGTAAGTAACAAAAAGCATCACTGCTGCAACTATCATAATTACTGCAAAATCTTGTACCAAGAAGTTTGGATTTGATCCGAATGTCTTACTCAGCAAAGAATTTGTTTGGTTCATAACTACTAATTCAAACAAAACAGATCTTCATTCTTAAGAGGAACGGCTTGGAGATGCGATCACAATATGTAGAATAATCGCCTTTGGGACGCTTGAGATGAAATAACTCGTGAAACCTTCACGCTAAAGTATTTTGTTAATTCTACTGGATTATTACCATTAAAATGAGATTTCATTTTATTTAGTGTGCCATTATTCTCTATGCAAGTCCATGCCGAATATGTCATGCTTAGTTCAAAAAGCTCATTACACTTAAGATTTTTGTTATTTTTGGGAGGAGGATCTGCGAGGCCTCTGGCTCTTAAAGTTAATCAAATATCAGGACATTGGCCGTTTGATATATTTTTTGAAATTTTTTTTATTTCAATTGTTTTATATTATGTTAAGTCTCTCGTTAGGCAGGTTTGACTTACTTAGCTTTAAATAACAAAAAAATCTCTTCTGACTTGAGTTTGTCACAATGGAAAAAAAAATACCAGACTATGACATTATAGTTGCGGGGGGAGGACTTGCAGGCATGATTGTCGCAAGTTCGGCGGCACAATATTCTAATCAGAAATTACGAATCCTTGTAGTTGACAGAAACTCATCTCCAGAGCTAGGGAAAAAGACCATTTCAGGATGGATCTGTGGAGACGCAGTTGGAAAAAAAAGTGTGGATTTTATGACCTCCAGAATTGGGATAAAGTGGGAATCTCCTGAAATAGAACATCCGGTAAAGGGAGTTATAGCTTATTCTCCAGACCATAAAACATCCGTTTCATTTGACGGAGAAGGATATATTCTGAATAGGAAACTTTTGCCTCAAAAACAGCTGAAAGATGCTCTCAGATTAGGGGTAGAATTAATGTATGATATAGCATTACGAAAAGTTTTAACTGAAAATGGGACTGTCGTTGGTATTGAAGGAGAAAATTTGAGGACAAAATCTCCAATTAAGAAGACATCAAAATTGGTCATAGATTGTACAGGGGTGACGTCCGTGCTTCGGACTAATCTTCCGATCAAGTCTTATATACAGAAAAGAATCGACAGGGATGATCTAGAAGCAACTGGTAGGTACATATACTCCTTTGAGAAAGGGGCGGAAGACCGAACCTTCTTTGACTCTAACTATTGCCTGATTCACCTTGATCAAACAGTTGCACCGGGCGGATATGCTTGGGTATTTCCCAAGGGCGAAAATAAGGTAAATGTAGGGCTGGGAGTTCAACAGCGAGCACTGGATAATTTTAATAAGAATAATGGTAGTCGCAAGGATCTTAGAACTTTGATCGATGATTATGTTCGAATAAATCCAGTTCTTAAACGTCCTCAAATTGCTGATTCGGTAGCAGATAGTGGTAACGGATGGGGAACTTGGCAGGTCTCAGTTAGAAGACAGAATGATTGTATGGTAGCTAATGGGTACATGTTAGTCGGTGACTCCGCGTGGATGCCTAAACCATTGGATGCCGGAGGGATTGGTCCGGCAATAGTTGCTGCCACAATAGCAGGAAAACATGCAGTACATGCCATAGAAGCGGTAGATTGCTCAGAAACATCCCTATGGAGTTACAACAGCGAATTCATTGATTGCTACGGTTACAAAACAGCTGGACTTGAAGTTTTTCGCAGGATGCTCCAAGGGTTGAACAATGATCAAATTAATTACGGCATGAAACACTTTCTGTCTAAATTTGATATTGACAAGATCACAGATGGAGAACACCCCGAGTTTAGCATGGTGGACAAATTTAGCATGTTCGTTAGAGGAACAATTAACCGGAGATTGGCGGAAGATCTAAAATACACCGCAGAGGTAAATAAAAATTTGGTTGAACTTTATGACAAGTATCCGGATAGCCCTGAAATATTTGCGGAGTGGCAAAAAAATCTACTTAAATATATGAATGATGCGTTCCTCCATCTTGGACGCCATTAATATAGATGTAATTAGATGTTCCTCTTATTGTCTTCAAAAAATTGGCTTATATTATCTTCAAATAAATCCATTCTCCTTAATACGACTTTCCGCCTCGCTTCGTCAGTCATCACTGCTCTGACATCCTCAATGAGGTGTTTCGATACATCTAGTTTTTTCCTAAGCCCTGGTACTAAATTGTCATATCCAGCAAGCGGATAAACAGAGCCGTAGACATTATTCATTATTTTGAAAAGGATCTCAATTTTTTCAGATTCCCCTTTCCTAAGTTTATCATAGATAATGCGTTTGATCTCGCCTATACAATCCAACAAACCAAGTACATAAGAAGGTCCGGTCACTCCCATTTCAATCAGACTTGGAATCGTCAAAAATTTTACAATTGATAACAGCGCTAATCCTTCCGTAAGTTCTTGTTCTGAAACTGACAAATATTTGTCTAAATCAATTCCTGCAATCCCCTTGAAGTTTACCAATAACTTCATTGCCTCTAATAATATTTTTTCAGCCTCCGAATCATCTCCTTTATGTATAGATACAATCGCCTTTGAGCATAAAATTATTATCTCCCGTGTGCCTTTGATTAGAGTTTCTCGCCTCATTTCAAGATCTTTTAATAACACATCAATTCTTTCCAAATCAGAGTTTAGGACTGACACCTTGACTAATTCTAATACATTACTTCGATATAACTGCTGAGTAAATTTGATTGAAACAAATCATAATTGACTAATTGGGCGAAAATAATTATAAAAAAAGCCTTAAAATAGGGGGCCCAAAAATCGAGATGTTGGGAAATATTCGGCGCAGCAGGGGCTACGGCTTCGAGCATACTATAGTTCAGAAATTGATCAAAACAAAGTGGCATGCCCGTCGCCTTGGCGGATCCAGTACAAATCTCCCTGATATAATAGCAGTAAACAATTTTCAGTCTACCCTATTGTCTATTGAAGCAAAGGCCGGTACTGGTGACAACCTATACGTGCCTGCAGATCAGATAGAAAGATGTATTCAGGTCAAGAAAATGTTCGGAGCATACAAAACTACTCATGCGGTTCTGGCGTTTAAGTTCATGAGAAAGAAAAGAATCCAGTTTAATGGAGAAAAAATATACACAAGGCGGAAACTATTGGAATACTATAAAATAGCAGACAAGTATGCCAATAGAAATCCACTGCCCAATATTAGATGCACCTATGATGGGAGAACATATGAAATTGGAGGAAATAAACCAAAGGTGTGTCATCTTGAAAACTATCTGATGCCTTTCCAATAGAATTTTTTTAACCAAAATACTGGAACACACAACCTTTATTTTAGAATCCCCATTCAGGTACGTTCAAGATTGGAACCAGATACGACACTCGTTTCGTCAAAACAGATGTACCAAATTGAGAATAATGGTGAAGTCATATTTAGAATGAAAAAGGCATTAATGATGGAAAATGCAGGACATGGACTAGCAGATCATATTCTGTCAGAAATGGGATCTTCCTTAGAAAGAAAGGAAATAGTTTCATTTTGTGGAACCGGAAATAATGGTGGAGATGCAATAGTTGCATCAAGACACTTATCCGGATACTACGGGGCCAATGTTACTGTAATTGTCCTTGGGGAACTTATGGACATCAAAACAGAGGAAGCCAGAACAAATTTTAATATAATAAAGCGAATGAAATCAATAAGGCTTTTTTATGGCGACAAGGCGTTAGAAAATGCTGGCAAACAAATTGCAAAGGGACACATCATAATAGATGGAATTTTTGGAACTGGTGTTAAAGGAAATATACGGGATCCACATTCTTCTGCCATCGAAATCATTAATGCTTCTAATGCCTACATTGTATCAGTTGATATTCCCTCGGGGCTTGACCCCGATACAGGCGCCACGCACGATAAATGCGTCAGAGCTAATGCCACAGTTACATTTCATAGAATCAAAAAGGGCCTCATTGGAAAACAGGATTATACAGGAAAGGTCTATCTCGAAAGAATCGGAATACCAATAGAAGCAGAAGAGGGAGTTCTTTGACCGATCGAGAAGGATTCGTCAAAGTGAGTCAAATGCTAGTAGGGCAGATGGCTAATTTTTCTTACATTGTAGCGGACGAAAAATCGATGGACGCAGCGATAGTCGATCCGTCCTGGAATCTAGAAATTATATATTCGACATTGAAGACAAATAATTGGAATGCCAAGTATATTATCAATACACACTCGCATTTTGATCATATTCTAGGAAATGAGCAGGTAGCAGAAGCTACTGGGGCGAAAATAGTGCAGCATGAAAATTCCGATTCCTACAAGGACCTGTCAGTTAAGGATGGCCAAGTCATTATGCTTGGTGATGTTCATATAAAGGTCATGTTCACTCCTGGTCATTCTAACGACAGCATCTGTTTGACGATCTATAAAGATTTGATTTTCACTGGAGATACGCTGTTCGTTGGAAATTGCGGAAGAACAGATCTTCAGGGAGGAGACCCTGCATTATTGTACGAAAGTCTGTATGACAAAATCATGACCTTGAATGATTCTATGATAGTCTATCCCGGACACGACTATGGCCCTACCCCCAGTTCTACTATCTACAATGAGAAAATGAGCAATCCAGTACTAAAATTTAGATCAAGAGATTCATTTTTAAAGTATCTAACTAGATAGAGAATGTACATTCATTGTTGCATAGCACAATAAAGAGCTCTGATGGCAACAAAGAAACCATAGCTCGGTTTGCTAGCAATAGCCCAATTTTTGTTTGTGTTACATCATATACCGAAACAAGCAAAATTCCTGGTATCACGATTGCAGGAGCGGATGCCAATTTAGTTGCTTTCACTCCTGCAGCAGATGCCGAATTTCTATGTTACGGTAGGTGCAAATCTATTTCTGGTGTTCCAGCAACCCCTGACGGTATACCTACACCTGCACTCATTACTCGCTCAGCATTGATGAAATCCCAAATTCCTAAATTAATCGTTGATGCAGGCTCTAAAATAAAGCCTCTTGTTCCCGCTGTCTCGTTTGGTATCAGACACGGCAAAAATATTATGGAGGAAAGAGCAATGGTGCGGTCTGATGCTGAAAAAGGATTCGAATACGGAAAAATACTTGGCATTCAGCTCGGAATGATTAGTGACATGGTAATAGTTGGGGAAACCATACCGGGCGGAACCACAACAGCACTAGCGGTTTTAACCGCGTTTGGGATTGATGCCAAATACAAAGTCAGTAGTAGTATGCCGAACAATCCACATCAGCTAAAAAATAAAGTCGCGTCTATTGCTTTAAATAGATTAAAAGATGTCTCACGACTCCGAACAGATCCTCTGGATTTTGTATCGAGGATCGGCGACCCGATGATTCCATCCGTAGCAGGTATCGCCAGCGGTGCAATGTCACAAGGAGTTAAAGTTATTCTAGCTGGGGGTACACAAATGACAGCTGTGTTATGTTTGCTAAATGCATTAAAGGTTTCGTTAGAAAAGATTTGCATAGGAACCACGTCTTATATAGAGAGTGACGAATCTTCAGATATACATTACCTCACTAATTCAATATCCAGTTCGGTTCCTATTTTGTCTATCGAGTTAGATTTACAATCCTCCAAAAAGGAAGGGTTAAAGAAGTATACTGCGGGAATTGCAAAGGAAGGTGTAGGCGCTGGTGGTGCCGCTATCGCTGCGACTTTAAAATCAAATCCAGGTCATGACTCGACTTCATTGTTACATTTCATCGAGAAAGAATATGAAAGCACCATAGAGAAACCAAAACTAACTAAAACCAGATAATCGTATTATTGTTCGCTCTAACAAGAGTTTTGCAACCCATACTATAGGTTCATTTAATACCGTACACGTTACCCACTGTTGCAGCACCTGATGATTTACAACATGTAAGTATACTTCCTTCCCCGAAGTTTAAAAATAATCCTTACCTTACAGTCACAGACTTGGCTAAGTTCCGAGGATAATCGGGGTCGGCATTATTGTAAAGCGCAAGATGATATGCCAACAGCTGAAGTGGTATGACCTCTAAAAATGGCAATAACGATTCGCGGATCTGTGGTATAATTATAGAATAATCATAAATTGGATCAGCACAGTTTGAAATCCCTATTATTTTAGCACCTCTGGATTTTATTACGTGTACATTTGAGTAAGTATCAACATAGGTCGAATCATTAGGATGCAAGATGATTACGAGGCTATTCTTGTCTATTAATGCTAATGGACCGTGTTTAAGTTCCCCTGCAGCCATTCCCTCTGCATGAATATACGCAAGTTCTTTTATTTTTAATGCTCCTTCGAGACAAATTGGGAAATGCAGAGATCGGCCTAAAATGTATATGTCTTTAGCATCCTTTACCAGTTTTGCAATCTCTGCAATATTTGTTTCTAATAAAAGGGTTTTTTCAATGGCATCTGAGAGTTCATGGCCATTCGTTGAGATGCCTGTTCTGTTACCACTTAGGATATCTGCTATCCAGTAGATTATGGACAACTGCCCTGTAAAGCTCTTAGTAGCAGCTACTCCTACTTCCGGGCCACATCTCACTTCTAAGAAGCAGTCACTCAATCTAGCAAGAGAAGAAGTGGGCACATTAACTATTGAAACTACCCTTGCATTTTTTTCTCTTGCAATCTTAACTGATTGTAGGACATCCGCAGTTTCTCCGCTTTGGGAGATAGCAATGAGTACAGCGTTTTCGTCTATCAAATCTGAAGAATATTGGAATTCACTTGACAAAATTGCCTCCACACGAATTTTTGAATACTTAGAAAGAATGTGTTTGGCTAACAACGCAGCATGATAACTAGTTCCGCTACCAGTGATGAATACATCCTTGGCTTCGTTAAGGATATTACAAAATGCTTCTACTGTTCCTCTCTTCTGTTGCATACTCCTGAAAACTGAATAGTTTTGTTCATGGATCTCTTTGAGTGTAAAATGGGTATATCTCCCTTTATCGGAGTCCCCTAGTTCCCATGCGACCTGAGTAGGAAGACGGTCTACTTTTTCACCATCAAAGTCGATAAGAGAAAGATTTCGACCCTCCAGTAATACTATTTCTCTATTTTCCAAAAATAGAGCGTTGTCGGTATAGTTTAAAAAACCCAGCACATCACTAGAAATAAAATAGCCTTCTGTCGAAATTCCAACTATAAGAGGCTCGTCATATCTTGCGCCGCACAAGGTCGAGTCATCGAAGAGGGCAATGAACGCAAACGAACCTTTCAGTCGATGACATGTATTCATCACAGACAATCTGGCATCATTGTTTTCGGAAAAATAGTGCTCTAGTAAATGTGCTATGACCTCACTATCAGTTTGACTCTTGAAAACGTGACCAAACTTCAATAACTCTTTCTTTATTTCGTTATAATTTTCTATTACACCATTGTGAACCACCACAATATTTGCTTTACAAGCCGAATGTGGATGGGCGTTATGATCAATTATTCCACCATGGGTTGCCCATCGAGTATGCCCAATACCCTGATGACCTGGCATATCTATCAGTCCAAGAGACATGTTTACTTCAGCGACTTTGCCTACTCCCTTCTTAATCTGTAACTTTCCTGTGTTCAACGTTGAGATGCCAACACTGTCGTAGCCCCTATATTCCATTTTGCGAAGCCCTTCTACTAACACAGAAGCTGCATCTGCTTTGCCAGAGTATCCTATTATAGAACACATAAACACACAAAAGAGATAATTCGTCTTTAAAAGAATTTTTAATACAGGTCATGACCAGTGTAATTTTTACTATAACGATAGAATCGGCCAACCGCAGAAGTTAAGTGAATATTATTGGCCGATATTATAAAACAACTTATACTGGACAAGATACATATATAATTCTTTATTAATTCCCCACAATGATCAGAAAGAATCTTGTCCACGAGGACGAAAAAGAATCAACCGTAAAGGAAATTGGTCTCTTTTCACGAGCAGATGACATGAGAGTTCTTTCTAATCCTGTTGCATGGAAAATAGTTAAATTGCTCTCTAAACGGCCACTATACCCTTCCCAGATAGCTAAGGAGCTCAATTTATACGAACAAAGTGCGTACTATTATATCAGAAAATTACTTGCTATAGGTGCGATCAACCATGTCCAAACGTCTATGGTCGGTGGAGGCACCGCCAAGTTTTACCAAGCTTCTTGTCCAGCATTTGGAATTGAAATGGAATGGGGAGAAAAACGAATTGAAGGAGGTGATAAGAAAACCAAGCCTAATAAGGGTCGATTGTTTTTTGATGATTTTATTAACGACAGTTGGTTTAATGGGCTAATTGTTGTAGGCGCTCCGGATCCTCATGGACCATACCGATCTTCTTCTAGAGATGGTCATTATGCAATTCACTTAGCTTTTTTACTCGGAACATTTTGTGGCATCCCGCGCAATTTTCCAGTTAAATTAGATGCGGATGCCAAGGCTGAGAAAGTTACTACAATAGAGAATATCATAACAATAGGAGGACCAGGCACCAATATTATTACAGCAGAATTTAATAGATATCTCCCAATTCGGTTCAACGAAAATAACTTTTGGGCTGGTTTGGCGAACTCTGGTGGTAAAAGTTATAATCTTGACAATCACGGACTCATTGCAAAAATAAGAAATCCATTCAACGATAAGACTAGTGTCGTAGTATTAGCCGGAGTAAGATCAGTAGGGACAAAGTCTTCAATTATAGCACTTACGAATCATGCTGATTATATTCTGAAAAATTACAAAAAAGATGAAAATTGGGCAATGGTAGTTCAGGGTTTCGATTTGGATGCGGACGGGAAGATCGATAATGTAGATATTATAGATGAAATTTCATCTTCATCTAATATTCCTTCGTGATTAATAAAAAATTAAACCACCTTGTTTTCTTATTCCTTAGTAATTTGAGGTGCTTCAATATGGACAAGGATTTGAGGTTCTTCTTCACGTTTAACTATATATCCGGGCAAGTTAACTTTTCTGTTCCCGATAGAAACAAGTCTATGTACAACCACTTGTCTAGCCTGTAGAGGTGATTTTATACCCATTTTTTTCATAATTAAGGTCTGCAATCTCCGTTCTAGAACATCTTCAATTTTCAGATTCAAAATATCATCAAGACTTGCAGAATCTTTTACCAATCCGAGACGATTTAATGAAGATAGCAATCTTGACTCCTTCTCATGTCTATCTTCAGTGGTCAGAGCTAGCAGGGTCCTAGCTTGATTTCTAAAATTAGCTACCTTAGTCTGGGCTTTCCAGAGCTCTCTTTTATTCCGAAGTCCATATGAGCCTATGATATAAAGCTCTGAGCTAAGCTGATCTGCGGTCCAAATACGTCGCGGACGTCTATAGCTCTTTTTCGGTTTCTTAGGATCGCCCAATTGATAACGCCTCTATTTTGAAGATCCGCTGGGGGCAGCTTCAGACTGGGATGGGCTTGCTGTAGCAGTAGTCGTTGCTTCCTTCGTGGGTGCTCCTGGGGGTCCGCCAGTAACAGGCCGAGCCAATTTTTTTACTCCAACAGCGCCGCCTTTTCGTCCTGTTGTTCGCGTGCATTGTCCTCTGACCTTCAAGCCAAACATATGGCGGTAACCTCTCCAACTGAATACAGTCTTTTCTCTTTCTATGTCGTTCGAGATGGTAAAATCAAGATCGGATGTCAGAAGATGATTATCTAGTCCTGTCTCCTTATCCTTTCTTCTATTAAGGTAAAATGTAGGGATACCAATTTGCGATGGATTCCGGATGGCCTTCTCGATTTCTGACAACTCTGTTTCAGTCAAAAAGCCTACCCTCAAATTGGGATTAATATTTAATGACTGCAGTATTACCTGTGAAAGGTTGTACCCTAAGCCTTTAACCTGACTTAATGCAACTATTACCTTCTTACTTCCTTCGATATCCTTACCTGCTATTCTTAGGATATGCCTGTATTCTCCTACTGACAATGGACCAGTAGTTTAACAGTCGGCAATAAAAACCATGCTGGAACAAGTTCTATTGACCTAGTTCTCAGAAAATAATATAATTATTGCTTTGGATATGAGTTCACATGCTTCGGTGACGCTATTATCTTCCAGTACAATGCCCTAATTCATTGGCTATGGAATATAGTGTTACTACCTCGGATATTTCCTTTGCGGGTCTGAACGAATTCACAAGTCGTTCTTTTAACAACGAGTCTGAAAGCTTTAAATTTGCAAGACGCAAGAATTGCATAATTGGGTTCTGATGATTTTCAAACGATCGTTCATACGAGTTATTCTTCTAAGGGTGAGTATAATGAATTAAGTCCTGGATTACCCGAAAACTTTCGCAATATCAAAACACTTGGTGATTTGCTATTGATTAAGTATAAGCATTTACCGGTTAATCAACAACTGCGAATTAATTTGATAAATAAGCTAAGGAATAAAGAGTTCCCATTTAAAGGAATTATTGGATATGATACTGATGTAATTCCTTCCATTAATAGAGCAATTTTATCAGGACATGATGTTCTTCTAATAGGACAGATCGGTCAAGCAAAGACGAAAATAGCCCAAGCAATTGCAGAAGGCCTCTTGTCACCAATTCCAATAGTTAAAGGAACTATTACCAACGATGTTCCGACTTTGATTCCTGAATCTGAATTGTTGGCCTTACTTAATGACCAAGATTTAATTCGTACCAAACCGGAATTTACTGTTTCAAGCGAATGTGAAACAATGATTAGAAATAACAGATTAGATACTAAGCTCGAATGGATTGACGGTGGTACCAGATTTAAATATATTCTAGCCACACCAGATATTTCAGTTAAGGACCTAGTTGGACAGATCGATGCTATTAAAATAGCCAAGAAGGGAGTAGAAATCTATAGTATAGAATCTTATTCCCCCGGTCAGCTTCTCCAAGCCAGACACGGAATTTTATGTATTGACGAACTTCCAGTTCTGGATCCGAGAAAACAAGTAGCGTTGCTAAGTGTTCTGCAGGAGGGTAAATTTACAACTGGATCTTATCCTGTAGTCTTTAGGCCAGATGCAAAAATAATTGCTACTGCAAATCCAGTGGATTATACACATTCAGGGAGGGTTATTGAGCCTTTATATGACAGACTGCGTAGTCACATTATTACACATTATCCTCAAAGTCCTTTCGAAGAGATGCTAATAATGGTTCAAGAGTCAAGAGTGTTTGAATCCGGCAATATTTTCACCCCATTATTTATTTTGCAAACGATTGCAGAAATTACACAGATTGCCCGTTCACATCATGAAATAAATCAAGACAAAGGTGTAAGTGTACGAACATCCATCCATTCTCTAGAACTAATCATTTCCGAAGCTGAAAGGACTAGAGGCCTTCTTTACCGTACTATGGTAATTCCCAGATTCAGCGATCTTCATTGTATTCACCAAACCGCAAAATTTGAGCTCACTGAGTTGGAGGATAATTTTAATAACAGAAAAAGAATACTTGAATCTATTGTATCTCAGGCCGTGAAAAACATTTCCACAATATATCTTTCCAATCTCCCTATTGACAGTATTTCAAAATTGAAGTCAGAATTCGCCGGCGATAGAACTTTTTTGGTTTCGCAGGATTTGTCTGGGTCGAATTATGATTCCAATATTAGCTATGATTCACAGATTGAAAAATTCCCAGTCTTAAAGCAAACAGTGGAACTGATATCACAAAAAGTCCTAGTAGATCAGAAACGATTCGAGGTGAGTGCTAGAAAGAATGGAATTCAGGCTAATTATATCTCGATATACAATAAAAACCATCCTGAACTTTTAGCTTCCGTAACTGAATTAGTTTTGGAAGGTCTGAGGTTTATAGAACCGCCGTTGATTGAAAGGAAGGACGGAGTCTATGCCAGAAGCAACATTTAGCGACGATAAAAGCATTAAGAAATTTACTTATATGGGTATTAAATATCCGCCTGAAACTCTAGGGAGAGGTGATAATGAAGACAATAGTGAGACCGACCAGTCCATTCCGGAAGACTTGCTCAATAAATACCTCGAAATAATTGGTCGAGAAATAATGCGGGAAGAAATTCCTACACTTACTGAAATTGAAAAAAAGTTGCAAACCGAAAGGGAGAATCTTGGATTTTCTAGTAGATATGAAAAGAAAAATAGGCAACATAACATTGAGGAATTAGGCTCCGCAAATTCTCAAGCATTTACGATCATTGCTGAATTAGAGAGAAAAGGATATCTGAAAGATTCTAGCAGATGGTTGAGCAAGAAGGGGTTTCTAGCTGTAGGTGAAAAGTTACTCCGCGATGTAATGAAGGCGTTGGACAAGGGGAATATCGGAGCTCATGAAACAATGCATATAGGGAGTGGTTCTGTGATATTGGATAGCTCACATAAATATGAAGTTGGAGATGATCTGAAACTTCTCAATGTTCCCAAAAGCATCTTGAACGCGGTAGAAAGAACCTACAAGTCTAAACTCAAAATGAAAATTCCAATAAATATTACTGTAGATGATTTAGAAGAGTATGAGACCAAGCAAGACGTTAGGATGTCTGTAGTCTATTGCATAGATCTGAGTTCTACTATGAGATATTCTACAATGTATGGTGACATGAGTAGGATTGAAGCGGCGAAGCGTGCTTTATGGAGCTTGTATCTACTAAACCAGAAGTTCTTTTCATCAGACTCCATCTATATCATTGGATTTGGTGCTTTGGCTTCAAGAGTTTCTGCTTTTGACATTCCATATTTGAAAACTTTCGATCCTGGTTCTGATTTCTTGCATTATACTAACTATCAGGCCGCGTTTAGGTTGGCGCGACGAATACTACAGAAGGATAATTCGATGAACAGGCGAATTGTTCTTGTAACTGATGGACACCCTAGTGCCTGCTTTGTCGATTCTATTGATGAAAAAGATAGAATACTATCACAGAGACCATACTCCCAGTTCTATTCGCCTGAAAAACATACGCTAGACAAGATGAAGAAGATCCTCGATTTGGAGCTCGACTTGTCTTCTGGGAGGACAGTATATTTGTGCTATCGATATAGACAGGTAGACCAGTACATAGGAGAAAAGACTATTCAAGAGGCGAAAAAGTGCCGCTCTATGGGGATCGAAGTTGACACAATTATGATTAGCGAAGAGGATTCTCTTCTAAGTTATGTAAATGAATTAGAAAAGATAGTTAAGGGTCGCTCTTATTATATCAATCCTGCAGAAATTGATAAGATTCTGTTATCGGATTACTTGAATAACAAAAAAATAACTTTGTCATCTCATACCAAATAATAGAACTATTAGTTTTTATTTACAATACATGATTGTAACTAGTAATGATTGCCGACACAGATATGGGTTATCTGGATTGGAACAATTCTCTTTATATCTTAAACAAAGCTCATCAAGCTTCCATATTTGTGCTTATAATCGGACCGAAGGGGACAGGAAAAACTAGTTTGGTGAGGAAATTCGCCGAAGAAATTCAAAGAGAATTGCATTCCATTAACTTTAGTCTTCGGACACGGGAGTCTCACTTAGTTGGCTCTAAGACGATGAACATGGGAGAGATTAGCTTTGTTGAAGGGATTCTTGTTAGATCTATGAAGAAGGGAAGTATTCTGTATTTAGATGAGATAAACGCCGCAGAAGCTGATGTTCTATTACGTCTAGATGAAGCTCTTGATGATAGACGGCAGATCATTTTGAAGGAAGCAGAGGGACAGACAATAAGAGCTTCAGATAATTGGTTTGTTATTGCAACAATAAATCCGTTGTCCCACGCAGGTACAAAAGAACTTCCGCCTCAACTCTTGAGTCGCTTCCCAGTAAGACTGAAATTAGAATATCCGCCTCCTGAGATTGAAATGCAAATTGTGAAACGTCATGTTAATCTTAGCGGTGACGAAGAAAGAGAGATGGAACGCGCTTTCAAGTTAGCTAATAGTTTAAGAGAAGCAGCCGCTCTAGAGGAACTTTTTTACAGCCCAAGTATCAGGGAATCAATTGCCTTTGCAAAGATTATCAAAAAAGGGGTTCCCACTAAACAGGCCGCTCAAGTTGTTTATGCCAATGTTTACGAACAATGGGGCGACGTGGAATATAGAAAGGTAATGGAAATGATAACGTCTATTTTTGCTTAGTTTGTCATTAAATTATTCGCGAACCATTACCTTGCGCAGTGACGTTTTAATCAATTTAGCAACGTTTTTAGCTAGGCGATGGTCTGGAAATCCTAGAACGGTAGTCATAGTTGTAGATGGTAAAGTTCCCTTTACCAATATAGATAAAAATGTCATATCCGTACCACCGCTCAACTATTATGTAGGAACCGAATTTCAAAAATATAGGCAATGGAGGACATCTCTTTGGTATGAATCAATGAGGCTGGCATATTCTGCCAAAGTATTGAGTTACGATCTCGCCTTTGGTCATATACTCAATACCTTGGAGAGTAAAAGGGTCGAGCATCTGGGGTTGAAAGAATGGGAGGGTATGGAAAAGGAAGTAATATTTAATGAAGGAATTTCCTGGTTATCTCGACCTCTATTGAATTCTTTGTACGGTAAGCAAAAAATTATTGAAGCATTTTCGCAATATCTCCTAACAGGGTACATGAAAGGTGAATTGTTTGGTGGCGAATTGGAACGGGTGAATAAAGCTGTTAATTTCAGTAACGAGATCATTGAAGAAGCGTTAGAAAGTAGATTCGGTACTGATTGGATAGAGCAACATATTCCTCAAATTATAAAATTACTTCAAATAAATCCACTGATAACTATCCCTCTACTTGCGCCCAAATCTAGACTTGGGCTTGCAATTACAGAAGCTGATTTGATCAAACAGATTGAAAGGATGACAAAAAGGAAAAATAGGGATCAGAACCAAGATGTTATCAAATCCATAGCTGATGGAACGCAGTTGATAAAGGAATATGAAACTTTAGTAAGAGAGAGTAAGCGCTCAGAGATCAAGGGTTATGCAAGTCTGGAGGATTTGGGTCTATCAGTACCTGATAGTCTAGGGGTAGATGAAAGGGTGATATATGACAATGACCTTATTACCAAACTAAAGGCGGCAGTTAGAAACTGGAAAATAGGTTGGATCGAAATCCATGATGAAAGAGGAGATGAAGTAGATACCGATGCACTTTTAGAATCGCATGCCAAGCCCTTTTTTACAGATGACAAGATTTCAGTAAAAACAAAAGTTACGTTACTACTCGATCATTCAAGTAGTATAGAGGATGAAGAGTTAGAATATAAAAAGACAACGATCGCGTTGTGCGAGGCTTTAAAATTCCTTGGAATAACATTCGCTGTCTATGCTTTTAGTACCAAGGAAAGGAAGGTAAAATGTTGGGTCATAAAACGACCTGAAGAGAAATGGTCCCCAATAAACGCACGTAATCTGGTCCAGATCAAGGCCAGCGGGGGAACACCACTTGCAGAAGTATATAACATATTATTTCCAATAATGAGAGCATTCAAACCCGATTTGATGATAACATTGACAGATGGTGAACCCTCTGATTATGATGCGGTTCGTGCTGTGGTAAGTATTTACAAAATGATCGGAATACGCATGGTAGCTATTGGGTTGGCGAAGGATATTGGTAGTGCCGTGAATATAGGGCACAACCTTAAAGGATTAGATTTTGAAAGGATTTTAGCAATAAGTAGACTACAGGATATTCCACGTAAGGTGCTGTCTCTCTTACAAATTTGACGGTTTCCAGAAGAAATTGTAAGATTGTCAGTTGATTAGAAAGTGACCTGATACTGTTTTGCAATTTTGTCCCAATCTTTCAAGAATGAATTTAGTCCTTTATCTGTCAAAGGATGGGACATCATCTTACCCAATATGTCAGGAGGTAAGGTTACAATGTGTGCTCCTATTTTGGCCGCTTCCACCACGTGGACGGGATGTCGAATGCTAGCAACCAGTATCTCTGTATCAAATTTGTAGTTACTGAATATCTGAACAATCTCCTTGATAATAACCATACCATCATGACCAGCATCGTCAATTCTTCCTATAAATGGACTTACATATGAAGCACCCGCCTTAGCAGCTAAAATGGCCTGGTTGCTGGAGAAAACTAATGTAACATTTGTTTTAATTCCCTCCTCATATAGTCGTCTGACAGCTTTTAGTCCTTCGGGGATCATTGGAATTTTTACAACCACGTTACGACCGAACTTCATTAATCGATGAGCTTCTTCTATCATCCCACCGGCCTCAGTACCAATAACCTCGAGATTCACTGGGCCGTTAATTATTTTGGTAATTTCTCTCATAATCTCAGAAGGGTGATCTTTTTCTTTAGATAACAGAGTAGGATTAGTAGTAATCCCATCGACTGCTCCCATATCATTGTACTTCCTTATGGATTCTAAATTTGCAGTATCGAGGAAGATTTTCATTTTTTAATTTCTCTCCTAGCCTTTACAACTACTTCTGCTATTTGTTTGGAGGACAAACCATATTTGTCCATAAGGGAGTCGAGTTCTTCATCCCTGGCAGACTCTCCAAAGGTATCACTGACGCCAACTCTCTTTACATAAACTGGATGATTTTCCGATACAACTTCAGAAACTGCGCTGCCAAGTCCTCCAATAATATTGTGTTCTTCCACCGTGACCAAAAGTCCTGTGTCGATTGCTGCGTTGTAAATTAGTTGAGCATCTATTGGTTTGATCGAGTACATGTCGATCACACGACAAGAAATACCGAAGTCCACCCTAAGCTGTTCCGCAGCCTTTAAAGCTTGAGAAACCATAAGCCCACACGAAACTATTGTCGTGTCGGAGCCCTCACGCAAAATGCTCCCTTTGCCAATTTCAAAGTGGCTCACATTCTCATCATACACTACATCACTTGCTGGCCGTGCTAATCGCATATAAAAAGGACCTTCCGCTGAAGCAATAAGCGGTATCAAAAATTTTACAGCTAACGCATCACTAGGGACAAGCACTCTCATATTTGGTATCGTTCTCATGACTGACAGATCCTCAATTTGTTGATGTGAAGCGCCATCAGGACCTACAGTTAGTCCGGCATGGGAAACTACAAGCTTAACATTGAGAAAGGGATAGCAAATCGTATTTCTGATCTGATCAAGACATCTGCCAGGCAAAAAAGCTGCATATGTGCTTGCAAACACTATCTTCCCCGCTATCGCTAGACCAGCAGCTATGGATACAAGATTGGCTTCTGCTATACCCACGTTGTATAATCTAGTGGGAAATTTATCGCCAAATTTTTTTGTTTTAAGTGATTCAGTTGTATCAGCCCCAACACATACCAAATTTGGATCCAACAATCCCAGTTCTACCAATGCATCACTGTACGCACTTCTCATATCAGAAACCTTTCTTTCATTACTTAATTGCATGGAGCTCGTCCTCTATCCTCAATTCATTTGCCAACGGAATCAATATATGTTTACGGGTTTTCATCCAATCATTGCGTATTCCTTTTACGGTCGCAAGTTCCAGTAATTTTCTTTCCAACGAAACATTCGCCTTATGCCTTAACTGAATCATGTTTAAGTTAATATCTGCGGAACCGTAGACTGCATTTCCAGCTACGATGATCCTTGCCCCTGCATCAAATACTTGCTGAAGATTTGTGGCATCAATACCACCATCTGCCTCAATATAACCCCGATAACTGTGTTGCCTTAATGCTCTAGATGTGTCTATCATTTTGTTCAGGGTGTCGGGGATGAATTTTTGTCCCGCAAATCCAGGATTGACGGACATAATAATTATAACATCTATCGTATCGAGATGATCATATATCCATGATGGAATAGGCGTCTCAGGGTTTATTGCTATCCCAGGGCTAATTCCCGCTTTTAGAAGTTTTTCATTTATTTTTAAAAATTCATTTTCTTTACAGACTTCTGCATGGACTGTTATAATGTCACAGCGAGCATCGATATAATCTTGCACATGACTTAACGGTTCTTCAATCATCAAATGAGCATCGAATGGAAGACTAGTGTTCCTTCGAAGATTTTTTATTGTGTCTGAAAAAAATGTCGTATTAGGTACGAAATGTCCGTCCATTACATCCAAGTGAATGAGGTCAGCGCCACCTCTTTCAGCCTTTCTTACCTTTTCTTCATAATTCTCTCGCTCTCCTGCAATTATGGACGGGGCGATCATGACCTCGCTTTGCAGTTCTTCCAGCAGTATTGGAGTGTGTTTCCGTGGTGGGGCCTTTCCGTGCCACTGTGGATTGTTTGCCATGTGCTTTATACCGTTACCTTTTATGGTATTTGCTATAATTATTGATGGTTTATCTTCCACTCGTTCTACTCTATTCAATGCGTCAATCAACTGTTCAATCTTATGACCATCAACTTCCATAACATTCCAATTAAACGCCATCCATTTATCACGTACAGGATCCAAAGGCATTATCTCTTCTGTGAATCCATCTTGCTGTATCTTGTTTCTGTCTAATATGGCAACAAGATTGTCGAGCCTAAATTTTGGAGCTGACATGGCAGCTTCCCAAACCTGTCCTTCATTGGATTCACCATCTCCAATTAGGGTAAAGATACGGTTACCCTTACCATCATATTTCTTTGCAAGTGCTATTCCAATAGAGACAGATAATCCGATGCCTTCAGATCCACCCGAATATTCAATTCCAGGAAAACTATGATTTTGTTGATATTTAGAAAACTTCACGGGATGACCCTGTAGACGTGATCCCATTTTTCGTAGTGTTTTGACTTCATCTGAATCAATGTACCCAGCTATAGCCAATATTGCATAAAATCCCGGTGCTGAATGGGCCTTAGAATTTATGAAGTAGTCTCTGTCCTCCCAGTCTGGATGAAGGGGATCATGCTTCATTTTATGAAAATAAAGAGCGCCCATGATTTCAGCTGAGGAGAATGACGCGCCAGGATGTCCTGAGCCAGCCTCTGCAATACCCTGAATTGCTAACATTCGTACATCTCTGACTTTTCTCTTGAGCTCCAAATACCGCATTTTAAATCCCATAAAAGATATCCAAGCCCCTTTCCTGTTCGATAGTTTATTGGGAAACGATGCTTGATAAAAAGATAACTTCTCAAACGGTGGAGTAAAGCCCTATTTTGGCCACATGCATTTTCGAAGATATCCTCCCATTCAGAATAAGATGTCGTAGGTGAATATTTTTATCTTGAATATCATTTCGGAATAAAACTAGGTCTTAAAGGTGATGGTGGCGCTATCCCGATTTCAGGTTTCTGTGCAAAGCCGGCTTGGAGGGAAATGAATCTAATTGACTCCTATAAATGCGCCGACTGTGCAGACAACGCTGTGAGCGATTCGGTAGTACTTCGGGCGGGGATAAGTTTTGTTTTCTTCTAATGTTGTACTCGCGTTCGATTATATTTAATGATTATCGTAGTCGCATATAATTTTCAGCTGTTTATATCACTAGATTTTAGATCTATTCTGGAACAATTTTTCATAGCCAGATTAGTCTGATATTCAATAAGATTAGCCTTGGCCGGGATTTGGACCCGGGACCTTTGCCTTACCAAGGCAACGCTCTACCAGGCTGAGCTACCAAGGCACGTTTGTAAGATATGAACAACAGACGAGGGTTTCATTAAGTTATCTTTCGTCTTGTAACATTTAATTATCAAGAACTTATTAGATTTGCTGGCATTTTGCGGGGGTTGTAGAGCCTGGCCAAATAACTAGACTTGGAGACGCGGGACTTAAGATCTTAGCTAGGAGGGATCCCGTCCTTAAGAGGTTCGTGGGTTCAAATCCCACCCCCCGCACCCAAAGTATTTTTAGTTAGTTTTTCGAGTCAATTATTAGCTGAATTAGACGTGTGTGAAATCTATTATCTCCAGACAGCTCAGGATGGAAGGAGGTTCCAATTATGTTTCCTTGTTGCACCGCAATTATTTTGTCATTTAGTCGACCAAGTATTTTGACATTCGGTCCTACGCTTTTGACTGAAGGGGCCCTAATAAATACACCCCTAAACTTATCTGCCCCTAGGCCATTAATGTGGAGATCAGTTTCGAAGGACTCGATCTGTCTTCCGAAGGAATTCCTCTCTACTACTACATCAAGGACACCCAAAAGACGTTGATTCATTTCTCCCCCTACTATGTCGTATGCTTTAGTTGCCATCACAATCATTCCAGCACAAGTACCCAATGCAGGCATACCATTCAACAATCTTTTTTGCAAAGTCGGCCACATGTCGACGTTTCTGGATAAGATATTTCCGATAACTGTGCTTTCGCCTCCTGGTATGATAAGACCATCTACTGTTTCAAGATCATTAGGATAACGAATTTCCATGGCTTTACCGTTGTGCGATAAAGAGGTCAGTGCTTTGTTCGTTGAATCAATATTCTCCTCTATATCTCCTTGAATTGCAAGGATCCCTACCTTTGTGCCGAGCATTATAGGGCCGGTCCCCTTTCCTGCATCTTAAGTTCTAAATTCTTAGTATCCAGGCCGAGCATTGACTTCTTTTCATCAACCATTTTTTGTGCTTCCATTACAATCTTTGGGTCATCGAAATAAGTCGTAGATAATACTATGGCTTTTGCACGTTCAAGAGGATCATCAGCTATAAAAATGCCAGATCCGACAAAGATACCATCGCATCCTAAATTCATTAACATTGCTGCGTCTGCAGGAGTTGCTACCCCCCCAGCAGCGAAATTTACAACAGGCAAATGTCCAAGCCTAGCAGTTTCATGAACTAATTCAAACGAAGTGTTAAACTCCCTCGCCATTTTTATCAATTCTTGACTGTCACCATCTTCATAAATGCTTCGAATCTTTCGAATATCGTTGTTTACACAGCGTATATGAGTTACCGCCTCTGCAACGTTTCCCGTACCTGGTTCTCCTTTCGTCCTAATCATAGCTGCCCCTTCCTCTATTCTTCGGAGTGCTTCCCCTAGGTTTTTAGCACCGTTTACAAATGGAGTAGTATAATTCCACTTCCAGATGTGGCGCGCCTCATCCGCAGGGGTTAGAACCTCGCTTTCATCTATCATATCAACTCCTGATTCTTGCAAAATACGAGCTTCGGATTCATGCCCGATTCTACATTTTGCCATAACAGGTATACTTACAGAGTCTAGTACAGTTTCGATTACCTTTATACTTGCAGTCCTAGCTACACCGCCAGCTTTTCTAACGTCAAATGGTAACTTGTCCAAGACCATTACGGCCACAGCTCCAGCGTCCTCAGCGATGCGTGCATGTTCAGCACTAGTCACGTCCATAATTACTCCGTGTTTTTGCATATGGGCAAACCCACGTTTTACGAGCTGAGTACCCTTAGTGATAGGATTGACGTCAAGGTTTGTGTTTTTTGTTCCTTTTACAGGTTCTGAGGTTGGAATAAGAGATATGGTCACATTTCTCAATTCTGAAATGAGATATTTAGGTATTAGTTTTGTAGAGCGTGAATACTCCTAGACGGGAAGAAGAAGAAAATAAAGATAATCCAGATAAGAGAACGAATCACGGGACACAAGGTGAATCATCATATAGAACAAGTATGAAAGATTCGTATTTCTTTACTTAAATGTGCTTTATGATTGTATTTTCTTAGGATTCATTCTCTGACTACCAAATACGATCTGTTAGCTGAGGCGAAGTTGAAAATTGTGGCAGGCATTGATTACTAAATTATCTATCAAACTGCATTAAAAGGATTATAGAATCCGTGAAACGACTATTCAACAAGATTATAGGCTGTTCTGCGAAGTATATTTAAAGCCGATCCCGCACGGAACCAGTTAATCTGTGAAGCGCTGTAAGAATGGCTTAGTTTTATTTCTTCGACCTCTCCGTTTTCATGATTAAGCCTACATGTTATTGGCCTTCCCTCTTCGAAGCTCCCAAGGTTAAGAATACTAACTCTGTCGCTTTCTTGAATTTTGTCA
>DASWDL010000092.1:0-2472 GCA_036395315.1 Nitrososphaeraceae archaeon | reverse complement strand
ATAATCAATGATATTGCAAACTAAAGAAAAACTCCAACTCAATGTTAGCGAAATAATGGATAAGAATCCTGTCATTCTTGATCTGTCTACAAGCATTATTGAAGCAGCCAAAGTAATGAGAGATAGTGGTATTTCAAGCGTGTTGGTTAGCGATCCTGAATCTGGCACAATCAAGGGAATTGTAACTGAAAGGGATATTTTATATCGTGTAGTGGCTGAAGCCAAAGGAATATTCAAGGTCAGCATTAGTAAGATTATGAGTTCACCTCTTGTATCGATTGGCAAAAAGACATCCTGTGTGGATGCAATTATGATAATGAGGAAGAAAGGATTGAGACGTCTCCCAGTGGTCGACGATGGAAAGACAGTCGGTATGGTAACACTAATGTCTCTTGTTGGAAATGTGCCCATTCGAAGCATAGAGCTAGCTGAGCTCGAAGTGTCGACCTCTGAATCTACAGTAATTATGAAATGTCCATATTGTCAATCCGAATTCAATGATAAGACAGATTTGTCTTCACATATTGATAGGATACATCTGGGAAGTTGGCTGTTAGAAGGAGATTTAAGAAATTGGGAGTAAAGAAAAATCAGTGTGACAGATAAGCCATTAGAGGATTGACTTTAGGATTACACTAAATTAACAAAAAATAATTTAGTTGAATCACAAGTCTGGCCTTAAATTGTTGAAGTAATATTCAGTAAATCTCAGTCTTTTCGCTAGATCGTAAAGGAAAGGGGTCATTGTAGTATTCTGTTAATAATTCAGGAGTACTAGTGATCAGTTTGAATATATCCTTGTCTGTTACTATTCCAACCATCTTGTTATGACTCTTGATTACAAGTCTGCGAATATCCTTGCTATTCATTATCTTGATTGCATCATTTATGGATGCAGTATTTTCAATAGTTACTAGAGGTTTGCTCATGATGCTATGCAATGGAGTCTGTAGTAAATGTGGATCAAATTTGCCAAAAATGCATACAATATCTCGTTCGGTAATTATTCCCATTGGATTCTTTTTTCCTGTTAATTTGACAATGACAACACATCCAATTTTATTTTCAGACATAATCCTACATGCGCTCATAATATTTTGTTCTTCAGTGTTAGCTAGTACATTCCGAGTCATCACGCTCGAAACCAATATTGAATCCAAGCTCATAGAAGACAGATAACTTCCATGATATTTTTTAACTTGGTCTTCACTGCATTGCAGAGCATTCTTGTTCCTTACTTTTTTCTGAACTTGCCGCAAGATTACTAAATAACATCGGTGGAGAAGAGGATACTATTAACAAGACGTGAATTTCTTTGGACTGCCCAATTCAATCAAGTAGTTTAACTTTGGTAACTATTCCGATCAAGTCTCAAGGTAACTCTTTTCTTATTAGGATTAGTAACACAGGCTCATGGATTCCTTTAGAATACAGATATAGTAGTAGAAAGAGCAAGGTTAGCGTTTGTACGAACAGAATTTATGTAACTCCTGATTCCACTGAACCCAATGTTTTTGCAATGAAGCATATCTTAAAAAGTCAGAGCATGTATATTATTACAATGACTACAACTGTCAGCGACCTTATGAGAAAAAATGTATTTACGGTTAAAGAGTCTGATACTATCCAAAATTCAGCAATGAAAATGAAAGATAAAAAGGTAAGTTCATTGCTTGTTGTTGATAGCAGCGGTAAACCAACAGGTTTGGTTACCGAACGTGACCTAGTTAGAAAAGTGTGCATTAATGATGTACGTACGACTGAAGTGAAAAATAAAGAAATAATGTCAGCTCCATTGATTACTATTGAGTCTAACTCGTCTCCGTCGATTGCAGCAGATTTGATGTTGAAACACAAAGTTAGGCATTTGATTGTTGTTGATGGTAATTCTAAAGATACTAGCAAACTTGTTGGCATGATTACTCCACTGGACTTTACAAAGTACGAAGAATACGTACGTGATGACGAGGATAAAGAAAGTATTGAAATGATATTAGAATATTATATCTAAGTGGCGTATTTGAGTATATATTAAACTTGTAACCAAGACAAATGATACCATTTTTTTATTTTTTATTCAACCGCCCTATTTTGCTACCCTCGTCTAGCAATATTATTTGCTGAGTGTAATTATCTTTATCTGCAAAGTTTTTTAGAAAGCAATAGTGGTACATCATTATAAGAATAGCCATGCCAAGATCCAAAACGCAAGTATCTAGCAAAAGTACCAAGGACGGTCAATCAGAAGGGGATGAATCTATACCAAAGTGGGCTGAAGACGAAATTAAATCTGTGCAATTTGGTGCGCCAGAAATACTAACAAGATCAGGATATATACTGGCCATCTATGAAGATGCGTACAAGATTGACCTACAGATATACGAAGCGCTTTCCGATGGAAGAACAATAATAGAAGGTTTGGATGTACCTAAAAATTTGAAGATTTCAGACTTTCTAAAAGGATTCATTTAT
>DASWDL010000091.1:0-11430 GCA_036395315.1 Nitrososphaeraceae archaeon | reverse complement strand
AGGGAATCTTGACTCATCTCGCTGCCGTCAGTTGTTAAATAACCACCAGAGATTATGCCATTAGCGCCAGCCGTCAAAGCTAGCCTGCCGTTGTCCAAAAAGTGCACCTCTCTACCACCTGCAATCTTCAAGATTGTCTCTGGCATAATAAACCGCCAGACCGCTATCGTTTTTATTGCTTCTTCAGGAGTTATAGAATTCATTGAGGCCAAGGGTGTGCCCTCTTTTGGTATCAATATATTGATAGGTACCTCATGAGGTTCTAGTTCAGCTATAGAGAATCCAAGTTCAATTCTCTGATGTGTACTCTCCCCCATACCTAGAATACCTCCACAACAAAGCTCAAGACCTGATTCCTTTACAATTCTGGCTGTCTGGATCCTATTATCAAAGTCGTGTGTGCTACAAATCTGGGAGAAGAAACTTTTTGATGCTTCAAGGTTATGATTGTATCGTTTAACTCCTAGGGATTTGAGCTTCTTAGCCTTCTCTAATGTCATAAATCCTAAAGAAACGTTAATGTCTAAATCCACTTCCTTTTTTAAAGCTTCAATGATGCTACAGATTTGGCTGAATTCTTTTTCCGGGGGTGTTCTATATGCACAAACTAAACAAAAACTTGAGGCACCGTCTCTTTCCGCCTGTTTGGCTTTATTAATCACTTCCCGTGAAGATAGCAAACCGTACTTTGTAATTCCAGTCTCATAAAATGAGGACTGCGCGCAAAAAAAACAATCTTCTGGACAGTTCCCAGATTTAGCGTTTAATAATGCCTCCACATCGATTACAAGCCCTTTAAATGATATTGTGATTTCATTTGCCGCCTGTGCAAGAGGAACAATATCCCGAATGTCGATAAGTCTTTCAGCTTCCTCAAAGGTAATACCATTTTCGTCGATAACCTTTTTCATGCATGAAGAAATAAATTCGCGCTCCAGCATCGACTAACTTCCACTGGACCCATACTTATGTTTTGATATATGACTATGAACAAGAAAGTTCCTAACTTCTGTTGGAATAATACAACCAAAGATCTACTTTCTTTTCTTTGCGTAGGACAATAAACAGCATATCATCTGGTATTTACCTGCTAATTGTTATCAAGATTGTCGGTTTCTTACTAGCTGAACTAAGGCACTAAAGCAGGATTGAACATGATTAGATTATTTGGATTTGATTATTTAGTATCAATTAGTCTATCAATGAGAAAATGATTAGAAGTTTTCAAGTGCGGAAATCGTCGATCTTTAAGACAAAAAACCCTGTTTAAAAAACGACCCTTTAATGAACAGTATGTAATGTAGTACCCTAGATCTACTAACTGCTCCATTCCTACTAGACTCTAGAAACCCAAAACCCCCTTTTTAAACTGTTTATATTATTTGACTATCCTATAATTAACTAATCTTTAACTTGATGTAAATTATGCCATTCGCCTTCGGATATTTGCGAGTAAGTACGGAAGAACAGACAGTATTAACCCAACAAATTGCTATCAAGAAGTGGGCATCAGAGAATAGCTACGATATGTTATATTTTTACGAAGACCCCGCCATGAGCGGAAAAATCGCGGCGGTGAACCGACCCGGATTCAAAGCCATGTTGAACATAGTAAAAGAAGAACGGGTTGACGCAATAATAGTCTATGAATTGTCTAGGGTCGGAAGAACCTTCTGGGAAACATTGGATGCTGTCAAAGCTGTCGAACAATACACACCATTGATTTCGTGTTCGCCAAAGGAATCTTTTCTTCAAACAACTGATGCTAGCATCAGAAAACTTATGATAGGTATTCTTACATGGGTTGCTGAAAGGGAGAGGGAAATATTAATTCAGCGTACAAAAGATGGAATGGTAAGGGCAAGACAATTCGGAAAAATGATCGGGAGACCTAAGAAAACCCTAGATAAGGACCAGCTGATTAACCTCCTCTCCCAAGACCTGCCCAAGAATACTATAGCCAAAAAATTAGGGATATCTAAAGCTACGTTTTATAAAGAGCTTCGGAGACTATCAATTGGGTCGGGTACGCCGCAGGCTACTCTGGATTAGTTTAATTATATCCTCATATACCTTTATGACTTGCTTCAGGTCTTTCTTGCTAATAGCTAGAGGTGGTATTATGGGTATTATGTTTCCTAAAGATCGAACGTAAACACCCCGTTTTAATGATTGTTCTGCAATGAACTGCCCTATAGGTTTAGTTCCGATCTTCAATATGGGTTTGCCAGTTTTCATATCCTCAAGCTCAATAGCACCTAACAAACCTTTGTGTCTAATATCCACAACTATATCTATATTCATTAAGGGTTCAAGCAGTTTTCCCAGGTACAAAGAATTTTCTTTTATCTTGTCTAGGAGCTTCAATCGTTTGTAAAGTTCAAGATTTGCCATTGCACAAGCGCATCCGACTGAATGCCCAGCGAAAGTATGACCATGAAAAAGATGTTTATTGTCTAGATATTCTCCAAGGAACGCATTGAAGATCTCCTGAGTTGTTAACGTTACGGCCAAGGGAAAATATCCTCCTGTAAGTGCCTTCGCATAGCAAACTATATCAGGTTTTGATTTTTGTGAAATGTATTCGCAGAAAGCGCCAAGACGACCAAGACCGGTAGCGATTTCGTCGAAGATTACTAGGACTTCATATTTCTTACATAATTCACTTAACTTCTTCTGAAAGCCCTCTGGATATATCCTAACCCCACCAGCCACTTGAGCGCCACTCTCCATCACAAAGGCAGCGGTTACATGAGCGTGTTTTATTAGGGTCTTCTCTATTAATTGAAGACATTGTTCGGATGACAACTCCAAGTGACCATTTCTTTTGTTAGAGTCTGGATGTCTTATTGTTGGAGAAGGGAGGCGTATTATCTTATTCATTAATATTGATTGATAAGGCGAAAAAAAGTGATTTATGTACCCAACGGACATACAAGCAATCGTGTCGCCGTGATAGCCATATTTAAGAGACATAAACTTTGTTTTTTCTGGCCTTCCCAAATTTGTCCAGTACTGTACTGCAATTTTCAGGGAAACTTCTATAGCACACGAACCGTTATCAGTGAAGAATACCTTATGCATTCCATTTGCTATTTTCACGATCCTTTCTGCAAATTTAAGAGAAGGTGTACTCGCTAATCCAAAAATCGAGGAATGTGGGACGAGATCAAGTTGTTTTTTCATTGCAACGATTAACTGTTTCTTGCTATGTCCCCAAACATTGCACCACATATTGCTCATTGAATCAAGAATCTTGTTTCCACGTTCATCAATCATATGAAACCCACTAGCAGAGGCGATTGTTTTAATGCATCTGCCATTCCAATCCATCATTTGTGTATACGGGTGCCACACATATTTCTTATCTATAATATCGTTCCGCAAGTCAAATACACATAGTGATGAAGCACTATTATTACCTTCTTGGTCCACTAATAGATTCGCAATTTTAACCAGTCTTCCTAATCCTGATCTTAATGCTTCATATTAGATTAGTTTAATTAAATTGTTCTTTCATTTTGAATTAAATTTATTAAGAATGATCAAATAAGAAGGAATGTAATGAAAACCAAATTATCAATTATTTTGTTATTAATTTCGTTGGCATTGCTGATAATATATGGTACCGATGTACTTGCATCTAAAAAAGTATCCCAGAACCTAATCAATGAAAGATCCTTTTCTAACGAGACTACATTTTCAACTTCCGGGTTTCTAAAAATGAAGGAATCGATTAGAGGAGGTCTTTTTGGAGGTGGAGCAGTAATTCTATCAGTGTTAGCATTCGCGATATCTTTGCGAGAATGGTCTTGGATAATCGTGATCCTTTTGCTCATTAACGGAGTATTAATTGTGGGCGGAATGACAGGACTTTATATCCAGAGTTTGCAACAAACAACCGTGAATGGTCATTATACAACAGTTTTTGGAACGATGGGATTGGGAATTCTCTTGGTTGCTCTGGGCATAGTGAAGATCTTTGTGCCAAGAAATAGGAAAATGGAAAAACAAACTTAACAGCAAATATCCGATATCGATTTGGGATCATCTAAACTGATCGTGAATCTGAATTACTGTCTTGTACCCGGCCATGAATATTCCCGACTTATATTTCATAATTCGAATTATGAAATATTTACGTTGTAACTAGATTTAATCGATAGGCTAACACAACATTTATTTTGAGTGCTCATTTTTGTTATAGTGCGCCGCTGTAGCTCAGCATGGTAGAGCAAATTCGTAACATCATAGTTATGAAGCTTAGCTGGCTGTTAACCAGTGGGTCATCAGTTCGAGTCTGATCAGCGGCGTTTTTCATTATTCAACTTCAAAGAGACTAAAATCAATTGAGCCGCCGATTTTACTTTATTAAAAGAGCGAACAAGAGAAGATAAATTTAGAATACCTTTATTCCATCTTGACTGTTACTAGATTTGTAGTATTTATTATTAGTTTATTCTGGTGTCATAGAAGGGATGGCCTGGGCAGCACATAAGTTATTAGGATTGATGCAGTTTAGCTCGTGTTAAATCTAAATATTGCAGAATTCGAATTCTGCAATATTAGCCTAGAATAGACATTTTTGACCAAACGAAATTTAAAATTAACCTCACAAATGTTCCGCCTCAGAAGAAGCACTAGGCTTAAAATCGTACTCCTACATTACTTGTCCATTAGATTCGTCACCGCGTGATGCGGTCTATTCGAATTAAAATACGAGAATATCTAAGGCAATTGCGTCAGCAAGTAAATCAAGATGACGGGAAGCTATGATATATCCATTCTTGATTTCGCTGCGGGAAATCCATCTATTTGAAGAGGAAAACAGTCTCTCTTTTCTAATCCTTTTTTCTATTGCTTCAATATCTAGTTCCCTTTCTTGAATTTCTTCAGTTGACGTAAATCTTGTTGTAAGGAGTATCTTTTTAACAAGCACTCGCTTACCAAATCTTTGAGAAAAATCGCGCGCCAATTCGTCTATTTCCAACAGTTTTATTTTTATCTGTGTTCTATTCAGAGCGTCGCGACTTGTTAAAAGCCTATCATCTATAAATCTTTCATACGCCAATCTGATCATAATTCTCATCACGGACTAATAAAATGTTCCTTTGATTTTGAAATTCATATTGGAATTCGTCGTTAGTGTCAACTTTGGTCACCATTGTCAACTATGCGAAATTCATAAAAAGGATAAACATTATTTTTGAACCCACACCGCTCTAAAAGTACAGAATTATTGACGGAAACACCGCTACCTATGACTGATCCGATAAGACGGATTCCACCAATCTCAATTAATGCAAATATATTTTCGACGTTAAGTTCGTTGTGGTAAGATTTAGCATACTCCAAAACTTTACCTTTGGGATCAACCTTGATCATTTCGATATCGCATCGGTAGCAAGTATTACAGAAATAAGTCGGAGGCCAAATTTTGCGATGACATACATTACATATTGGAATCCTTAATTCCCCTTTTTTAAGATAGTAGAAAAAATCCTTCAAAGTTCACTGCCCAGGATGATAATTGCTGCCGAGGAGCCAGCCGCAGCTAAGTTGTGTACCAATCCAAGTCTATGAGGTGTTTGAACTTGCCTACCTTCGGCCTTGCCCATAAGTTGTTCTACAATTTCAACCGTTTGTGCTATTCCTGTAGCACCCAACGGATGGCCAGAGCCCAGAAGTCCACCTCGAGGGTTAATCGCAATGTCACCGTGAGTGACATATTTACCGCCTTCTCCCTTTTCGGCCAAGTCCAAGTCTTCATAAGAAATAATTTCCATTATAGTGAACGCGTCGTGAAGCTCTACTATGTCAAGATCTCTTGGTCTTATTTTTGCCATGTCATAGGCTCTCCTAGCAGCGATTTTTGCTGATTTCAAAGAAGAAAGGTCATCGCTAATTCCTGCAAAACTAGCTGAGCTTACGCAAGTCCCAATTCCCGCAATCCAGACCGGAATATCCGTGAATTCCTTTGCATTATCCTTGTTTGTCATAACTATAGCAGACGCCCCATCGCATACAAAAGAACAATCCAGCAACTTGATTGGATCCACAATTTTCTTTGATCCAAGAACTTCTTCGAGAGTAATTCTGCTTGAATGAAATGCAGCAGGATTTTTCATTGCATTATTACGGTTTTTAACTGCAACCGAAGCCATCTGTTCTTCGGTCGTACCAAACCTGCGCATATGGGATTTAGCGAAAAGTGCTGCCCAATGAACTGGAAAAGGAAATTGTCCTCTGCTTATATCCCACTTTAAGCTCCGGCCTTGCGTGTTTTTCAAGTCGGCGCCTACAACGAGTACTGTACTACACAATCCAGCCTTGATAAACGAATAGCCTGATATGATCGCGTTAGTTCCCGAATTACAAAGGTTATCAATTCTTTGGGAAATGTTTGATTTTATTCCAAGATACTCGCTTAGAATTGTTGAACCATATTGAATATCCGAAGTAGTGGAGAAAAGTACGCAATCAATATCGTCCCTAAGGTGAGGATATTGGTTGAATATGCTTATACAAGGTTCACAGGCAATATCGAGAAGAGAAGTTGATGAATCTTTCCTAAATTTCCCACTTTTAGCGGAAATAACTGCGATTTCAGACAAATGTGGCTAACGATAAGGATTGACTGATAGAATCCTCGGGTTTCCCGACCGGATTAACCTGCATAATTGGTAAAGATATTCCGGTACTAGTAAATCGCTTTAGTGATTTTATGCAGTCCTCTTTGCTTCCAAAAATTGTTAGAGAGTTTAACATTTTTTCAGGTATACACTTAGCAGCATCTTCAACACCTTCTCTGTTATACTTGCTTGTTATTAGGGAAACCTCCTTTTTGAAACCATTTTCTGCTAAAAAATGTCTGTAATATTTTCCAACCGCTATGTAGAAGGCAAGAGTCTTTGCTGCCCTGTCTTTTGCCATTTCCCAATCTTGTTCAGAAATTGCAGTAATGAATACACAGCATATTTCAAAATTTCCTGTACCTGATTTCTTGAGGATGGCATTGATGTGCCTAACAGTTTCTTGTAGCTTTAAGAGAGGATGAAGATAAAGGATTACACCATTTGAAATTCTTGTGGCAAGATCAACCATTTGATTGTTTACTGCGCCAAGAAATATAGGAACTTTTATCCCTGTCGGTCGATTCAATATTCTAAAGTTCCTGATCCTAAAGCAATCACCGCAATAATTTACTCTTTGACCAGTCAATATAAGTTTGAAACACTCAGCAAATTCATTAATTCTTCGTACAGGATGTTTGAATTCAATACCGTGCCAGTTTTCTGCAAGTGCAGGAGTTCCAACCCCTAGACCGATAACAAAACGATTAGGCGCTAAATCGTCAAGCGTAAAAGCGGCCATCGCGGTAGTTGCAGGTGATCGGGCATAGATATTTACCACCGAAGTACCGAGTCTAATTCTGGTCGTCACTTGAGAAACGGCACCAAGTAAACTGAAAGCCTCCCTACCCCATGATTCAGGAATCCAAATAGAATCAACCTGCATGACGTGGTCTGCCAACTTAGCAAACCTGATAACATTATTGGTCGCGAACAAGCTACTGGGATTAAATCCGATTCGAACTTTTCTGCTTTTCATTTCGGAATTAAATTATTCAATTTTGTTTGATTTCTTCAGTAGCTTCTTCTACGTCTTTATGCGAATCAATTGAACGCCAATAGCTCTTTGCATATTTCAGAGCCTTTAATTTACGTTCCTTAGCTAAGGATGGCAATGTCGTGACTTCAAAATTCCCCAGTAGTGGGAGATATTCAAAAACTTGAGGTGAAAAAAAGTAGATACCTGCATTTATCCATTTGTCCTTTATAGACGGCTTCTCTACGAAATGCGATACAATGTTACCTTCGGTTTCAACTATTCCGAAAGTACTTCTCAAATTAACCAGGGCAATCGAATTACTCCCTAAGTTACTCAGTTCGAGCAGATTGATATCAGTCAAAATGTCTCCGTTTATGACAAAGAATCCCTCATTTTGTGAATCCACCACTATTTTTTCCTCAGCATTCCTTAGAGCTCCGCCAGTACCAAGCGGCTCTTCTTCTGAAACGTAATCAATTCCCACATTAAACTGATTACCATCCTTTAAATGGGAAATAATTCTCTCTTTTAAGTGGCCAACACAAATCACAATTTCACGTATTCCAAATCTTGAAAGCCAATGTATCTGTCTTTCAATAATAGGAATATTCTGAATCTCTATCATTGCTTTAGGGCGGTCATCGGTCAGCGGTCTAAGTCGCTTACCCATACCACCGGCTAGGATTACAGCCTTCAATGAATAATTGTCTGATTCGTTTATATAAAAATTATCCGCACGCAGATTGTTTCAAGCCATTCTTTTCAGGGTATTCCTACAATTCAAAATTATTTAATGAATAGTCTAAATGACATGTGAAAATTCCCAAACCTTAAGCGAGTCATTTTCCCTTATGATAAATATAAAGGCCATCCAGAAATACTCTTCTATCTTTATTTTTCACCTTAGTCGAAGCTTCTATATCGGCCGCCGTCTGAGAAACTTCCTCCAAGTTAGGCCCACTAACAACCACGTCATCTCCTTGGATCACTACTTTAGTAGATCTCCCATGAATTCGGGATATTCGAGCCGAACGTTCTCCAAAGAAATTTTCGACAAAAACCAAGTTGTCCTTGACCTTTACTGCAATAGGGAAATGAGCATAAATTATCTTTAACTTATATTCGAATCCTTGGTTGACGCCCTTAATCATATTCGCAATAATACTCCTTGCCGTATTCGCAATTGCAAGATCTTTTTTCCGACGGCCATATGGTTTGATTGTTATATTATCACCTTGAATCAACAAAGTCGCAGGAAGCCTTGTGAAATCCTTTGAGATGTTTCCTAACTTTCCATTAACAGATACTATTTTGTTAGACTCTGTAATGGAGATTCCTACTGGGACCTGTAAATTGGTAATTATTTCTGGCTTAGGGCTTTTGCTAGAAGACATAACCTACTAAAACACCGCCGATGCCTTGCTCTTGTGCTTCATGATGGGTCATTATCCCCCGACTAGTTGAAACTAAAAGAACGCCCATATTGTATGCAGGTAAGAATTGTCTTTCCCAGTTTAAATAATCGCCATTTTTTACGCTGAACCTTGGAGTTATTATTCCACATTTGTTTATCTTAGCGAGAAGTTGAATTCGGAATTTACCTTGACGGTTATCATCCACTTGCTCAAACTCGCCAATATACCTTGCTTTCTGCATTGCGCGCAGGATTTCACTGGCAAACCTAGATGAAGGGCTTACAATACATTCTTTTTTTCTCCTTGATTCGTTATTATAAATAGTGGTAAACAAATTAGACAATGTATTTAATGCAGGCATTCTGTGATCAACTCAGTCCTTTTATATAATTATTCATATTTCTGAAACCCCATTTTCTCAGCGACCTCTCTAAAGCATTGGCGGCATAACATTAGCCCATAAGCCTGGATAAGGCCAGAATAACACCCACATCTTTTGCACCAACGGGTACCCTTCCCATGTGGAAGCTGTTTTCTCCCCGTGATGCTATATTCCCGAGACTTGGGCATTAGCTAACTTCAACTCCAAATTTTTTCTTAAAAAAACCAATCGATTCCTCTTTTGATATTCTGTGATGTTTACCTATCTTTTTAGGATTTCTTTTCCTACCGATACGATAGCCTGGGCGTGTTACGGAAACACAAATATCCATACCAAATATCCCTATATCTGGATTATATTTTGTTCCAGGAATGTCTATGTGCTCACGAATTCCCAACGAAATATTTCCGTAAGTGTCAAAAGAAGAGGCCTTGAGTAAGTTTCCCTTCGATTCTAAAACACGCTTCAAAAATTCAAGCGCATCATATCTTCTTAGAGTAACAATGGCTCCTATAGGTTCACCTTTGTGAATACCAAAATCTCTCACATTCTCTCTTGCACCTCGAACAGCAGGCTTCTTCCCAGTCAATTCTTCTAAAGCATGTTTGGCTCTTTCAACAGGTTCACCGGATTTCCCTACACCAATATTGACAACTATTTTGTCAATGCCTATGCGTTTCATAGATTCAACCTCAATATTATCTCGATGAGTTTTCCCTTCGTCCTGCTCATCTTTAGGTTTAGGCTCAGATAATCCTGACATTTCTTATTCGCTCACCTTGATTAAGGCCGAGTCTGATTTACCAATGGCCATGATTAAATTAGCTGGCAATTCCACGGTTCTGTTCCCTAGAGAAATTAGCGCCCGTTTAGGTAACGAAAACAATCCATCCCTTATTTCTTCTATCTTTCCTATTTGTCCTACATTCTCACCCTTGGTAACAATTGCAAGAACTCCCTTGTCCAGAGGGATGTAATCCTTCACATTCAATTTGGGAATTTCAATTAAGCAGGTATCGCCAACATTGTAATTTCCGTCCACTAACATCGTTTTACCATCATGAAACCCATATTGTTTCCTTCCTGCCCTTATGGTTATCTTAGAAGTAATTTTTACTAATTTCAAACTCTTTTCGTCATCACCTATTGAGATCGGCGATAGTTGTTTTCCTGCGATTGGAACAAGTCGATATGCTTGATTAGACGGTACCACTTCTAAAACATCCATAAGGCCAACTGCTCTTCGTGGATCTTGCACAGATCTCCCATCGACCATCACGTAATTCTTATTCATTATCTTTTCAACCTCGTGCAAAGTTTCGGTTAGACCAAGGATATCCCTTAAAACCAGCGCCAGCGAGTATGCTGAATGCTTGGGATGAGGTCCAGGACTAACAGAGACAACAAACCTCTTTTCCTTTCTTTTTATCTGCCAAAATGCAGGTGCAACCTGTCTCTTCAGCTTTGTACCTCCACCCTTTTTAGCCAACTTAATCTGTCGTCCTCCTTTTGCTGCCAATTGTTTTCCTCTTCGGCCTAGAACTAACTCTTGAAACTTTTTTGTTCCTCTTAGTGGAATTATTAATTCTAGTCTCGGAATTCCTTACAGCCTTTTTCTTCTGACCCTTAACATTAACTTTTCTGTCAGGACCTAACATTCTTTCTCTATACGGATCATCTAATTTCAATGAGACAATTTGGACATTTGAGGAATGGATAGGAACTTTTACATTTCCGCCGCGTATCTTCTCTCTTTGCACTCCTTCAATAGAAAGTGTTGCTCGTTTCGTATTCACTCTTTCTACCTTGCCCTCTATTCCAGAATATTCGCCTCTCAATACCTTTATGGTATCTCCCTTTATTACTCTCAATGATCTTTTACTATATTGGTCCCTCAAACTTTGGGTCAAATTAGAACCTAAAATTCTGTTTTTCATATTTTTTGTGTCCTACTACTTTTCAATCTTAAACGCATTCTCCAAACCATTTTCATTGAATTCTAAACTATTAACGACGCCAAAT
>DASWDL010000090.1:0-3171 GCA_036395315.1 Nitrososphaeraceae archaeon | reverse complement strand
TATTCTGATGCCGACCAAAATTCTCTTCACATCAAGTATTGTGAAAAAGCCATAAGCATTGGAGGAACCACGGCTGCTGAAAGTTACCTCAGGAGCAACAAAATTATTGACGCGGCTAGAGAAATGGAATGTGATCTAATTCATCCAGGTTATGGATTTCTTGCAGAAAACCTAGATTTCGCAGAGCTATGCAAAAAGGAAGGATTCATTTTCATCGGGCCTTCATCACAAGTCTTAAAGGTTTCAGGAGATAAAGTTAGAACCAGAGAAGTTGCTTCAAGAGTTGCGCAAGTAGTTCACGGCAAAGAAGTATCGAAGAATGATGATGCCTTGAGGCTCGCAGAAGATATAGGATATCCTATGATAGTAAAGGCTGCCAAGGGAGGCGGTGGAAGAGGTCTAAGGATTGCCAGATCTTCAGATGAGCTGACTAAAGTGTTTAATTCTGCCAGAGATGAATCAATATTGAGCTTTGGGTCGGATAGATTGTACATTGAAAAGTACCTTGATAATCCTAGACACATTGAAGTGCAAATCCTAGGAGACAAATCTGGAGGTGAAAATTGGATGTGTAGTAATTGTAGCATTGGAAGAAATAAAAAAACCAGTGGGCATATTTACTGAACGTGACGTGGTCAAGGTCTTGGGTAAGCTTAGTCCATGGTTACTGCGAATGCCTCTGCGGGATCTTATGTCTAAACCAGTCCTAACAGTGGCTCAAACCTCATCTGTGAAGGATGCAATGCAAATTATGAGCAGCAAGAATATTCGAAGACTCGTGGTTGTTGACAACGATCAAAAAATGGTTGGGATAATAACCCTCAAGGATATACTTAAACTCATAAATAGTTCTCCAGAAATGCTTTCAGAATTCTATGGTCCGAATTTCCCTGTAAAATTAACAGAGATGTATGAAAGATTTACTGAATACAAATTTGATAGTCCGAGACCTGGATTATGATTAGCCCTAATTATCAATTCCGGGCTTACTCCCATTTTCTTAAATCGCCTTCCAACAAGCCACTTCCCAGATGAATCCTGTCAATATGTTTAGATAATTCTATTTTATCCTTGAATTTAGATCCGCAATAAGGACAACTCATAGATAATGTTGCAAGATCTTGGGGCACTTCGAGCTCAGCTAATTCGACATTCTTAAATGGCATGTTTCCAACAAGTGACATTAGTGTTACAACGCCCACGACTTTCCCTTTATCAAGCACCGGAACCCGCCGTATTTCCTTCGTTCGCATCATCTTGATAGCTTCTATTGACGGTGATTCTTTGTCGACTGTTACAAGAGGGGAACTCATGATCGTACCAATATTGACTTTGAATGTTCCCAGGTTCCTAGCTACTGCACGATACAAAATATCTCTTTCAGTCACGATTCCCTTGATTGAGCCAGAGCTAGAATCTTTGACCAACACGCTCGAAGTGCCTTTAGATTCCATTATTTTCGCGGCTTCATTAATGCTTGTCGATTCGTCTAGGACGACAACATTTTTGTCCATTACCTCGGTAACAGGTACTTTAAGATTTTCTTCAGGAAGTACTTTCATACCCACTCTTCAAGTAGTTCTCGTTAATTAAAAATGTGTTCATTTTATTGTACTATAGATAAAATTTGACATGTAATGAATTGAATTAATTACTCCCCACATACTAATCTTCAACAATCTTTTTCTGTGGTATTAAGCGCCATAACTTCTCGAAAGCCACTTGAATATGGCTTGCAATAGTCACTAATTGTTTACATCTTGCGAATTACAAACTTTACCAGGTCAACCAGCCTGCAAGCAAAACTCCGTTCATTGTCGTACCAGGACATGACTTTGACCAGGTTACCTTTTCCACCTAATACCATCGTACTAAATCCATCCACAATTGACGAAGCAGATTCTCCAATTAAGTCCGATGATACGATACTCTCCTGACAAAGCAATTGTTATACAGATATCAAAGGAGCCTAACCATAAAATGCAGGAACAGCTAAACATCGCAGGAATTTATGGGTAGTATCTAGGAAATCACTTTCAATAAAACGCGTAAACTACATTGTCGAACCTGACGAAAAAGTGAAACTATCACTAGAAAAACGGAACTTTAACGACATTATTGTAGATATTGATAAATTTTTAGAGCAGACGGGCTTATGTTCCTACTCAAGATCTATATGCATTTCCATGCATTTGAAAGACTGTCTATTCATAGGAGTATAGTTTGTAAATTTTACCACTTGACCTATCGACATAATTCCATTTATCATCCGGTAACTTGAAATTGATAAACTTGTTCCTAAACGTTTGGTCAGATGCAAAGATATCATAAATCGACTGGCCAACCAAAATTTGATTTGACTGTGCAGCAGCTGTTATTTTTGATGCAATACTTACACTTGGTCCTATCAAATCAATCGGCGCCACGTCAACATGCTTTCCGTATAATATTACCAAAGAAGGCCCATAATCCAAACCTATCTTTACTGTAATACTTGGCAGATTATTTTCCCCTAATATTGGATTTATACATTCTCTAATGATAGAAAGAATACTGCGCGCACACTTTAGTGCGTTCTTGCAAGCCTTTTTCCTATTAAATTCTGCTGGAAATATTCCAATCACAGAGTCACCAACGTACTTTAAAACGTAGCCGCCATGTCCGATTATTACTAGCCTTGCCTCTTGGGAAAAAACTTGAACTAAAGAGGCAAATTGTTGTGGTGGTAGAGTCATACTCATTTGAGTAGATCCATTAATATCAATAAATAAAATAACCATCGTGGCGTTTGAATTTACGTGTCTCTTCAACAAAAGTTTCGATTGCTCGGTAGTTAAGTCGAATTCTAGACCGTGCCGTATCGTATGAAGTACTCTTGCCCGGATCTGTTCCACATCTGAAGATGGAGGGAGCAATATTGTTTATTTCCTTCATAACAGTCGTTATTGACATGCTATATTCTTTCTGAACATTCATGACTTCGCAAAAAGCACAAAAGTTCTTCGTGTCTCTGAGATAGATTCCCTATGGACAGGAATATTAAAGTAAGGAATAAATGCGTACGTGATATGAATAAGCATATTTCCATCCCAAAAGTAGTAGTAATTTTTCCAGCCAAGAATGAAGAAGGAACCATTGAACATGTTATCACTACTGCAAAAAAAAGCCAGT
>DASWDL010000089.1:0-8300 GCA_036395315.1 Nitrososphaeraceae archaeon | reverse complement strand
CACAGCTAGAACTAGTTCAGCCTAAGAATACTACACGTAAACATAAACCGGGCACTGGCCGTAGGAAAAACAGGTCGACAAAACAGAAATTGTTCCTAAGGAAAGAACCCTTATGCGATATAATTATCTCAGACAAAGAAGTCAAGATAATTACTGAACTTCCTTCCTCTATAATAAAGGACCAGCTAAGGGTAAAGGTGTACGACGGCTCTGTTCAGATTGTTACCAAGAATAGAAATTACAAGCGAACAATAGCGATACCCCCAGAAGCAGATACGGATACGGGAAGATCGAGATTTAACAATGGTATCTTGGAAATTGTTTTTGAAAGGAATAATCGTCGGACGAAGAAATCTAAAAAAGTAGAAATTAATTAACAGGAGACAAGACAAGGCTTAGAAGCCACGAGTTAGGTAAGCCGCCAGATAGGCTTTCATGTCCCTATTCCAACGTCGCAAAAGATGTCCTACTAAAGGTTCAAGTAAAATCCACACTATTGGGCATTATTTTGTAAAGATCTAGAAAATACGTGAAAAGACGAAAAGTCAGGAAACGGGAGACCCGTAAACAGTATGGCGCATCATCCCACTCTCTTCATTTTCGAACCGCACTTTGGACATGAAGCTTCCTTGTGTTTAGTGCCACAGCTCATACAATAGTAATTAACTGTGTTTCCGGAGAAAGGAGAGGATAATGATCCAAACATCCCCCCACCTCCTCCGCCCATCCTTTTCATCATTCTGTTACGCATATAGAAATTTATCAAAATAAATACTACAATTATTACTGGCAGGGCTATGTAAAAAGGAAGTAATAGAGAAATAGAAAAGCTAATGACTAGAGATATCGAAATCATCAAGATGTTGTACTTTAGGAATTGTTTATTATCCAATTTTTCTTCACTATAAGATATGATCAACTATGTTATTAAGCAATTTGTTATTTCATTATAGGGTAAGCGTCTCTTTATAGCAAAATTGGTCAAAAGCCGGGCCCACGAATTATTTCATGTGGGAAGGACGCGTTACTAGGTGGTCAATAAGGTGCCGATCAGTTATGTCCTGAGTATGAACGACCTACTAGGGCCGTCGTCATTCGGATATTATATTCAGTTCATGCTACCAAAAATATCCATGAGGGGGATAGTCAGCAATAATCCCCCTGATTAGTTTTGAGTTTTGCGTTCGCACCAATTGTTTTAACATGGTTGGCAATGCTTAAACTAGGACAGGAATGTCTTACCGTTCATCTTGCTAGATATTTCCAAATATATCTGACTTTGATCACAAGAACTATCTTGGTATATGATTTGTTTAATGGCGATTACACTACTAGAGTATAAATTGTCATAGAAGTACAGACAGCCAGAGTAATTACGAGACTGACGTAAAGATGTGCTTGTTCTGCCGCAAGTAATATTGTGGTAAGGTCATTAGCCCTGCCAAAAAAGCAGTGTTGCCAGTATATTTATTGGCTTAACGAATAGTTTGGCAATATAATAAAAAAAAGGCAAACCAAAAAAAAGGGCCAATATAGCGCTATTATAACGTTTGAAATTACGAACTGAAAAAGATACAAGCCCAGGGTGCTTACAAACGGAATAACAGAAATATTACTGAAAATAAACCCGGCAGCTGAAATCGTTAATGTAAAGAGAAATAAAAATGCAATTCTTTTAAGTTGAGACTCATGCCATTTCGACTTGGTAATGATGTCAATTACATCTGTTAAAGACTCGTATAATACATGTATATTCATATTTTTATACCTGGAAATGGCTGCAACCATCCATGAATGAAATATCAAGGAAAAAATTGTTGACAGTAACACGATATTTACTGCGTCTGGCGCAACGGAAATCAAATCCGAATGATTTTTTAGTTTTACGGCGTATAATGAAAATCTGTCTGATTCCTTCACATACCTTTTGCGAATATCACTTTCATAACCACCCATCTGAATTAGAACTAATGCATAAATTGAATAAATTATAAAGAGAATTAGAATTTCTACGCGGAATACCGAAGTATTGTCCTTGAGTCTCTTTTTTAGTATAATTTTTCTTATTATAACCAGCTGAATATAGGTAATTGCAAACCCTATGAAAAATAGAGTTGTAACAAGAACATTGGAAAAAGGGAAATAGTCAACGTTGTTATTATCATAAAGTCCTGAAATGAAAATAGCCTCCGTCGTAACTGATATCATGAAACCCAGTAAGGGCATTAGCATAAGTATGGGATTTCTATAAATCGTGTATAGCGTCTGTTGAAATATGTAATAATTGTGGACCATGACTATGATTACCTTTTAGCCAATATTATGTAACCTTTGCAAACCTTTCAGACATTGAGTACCGAATTAACGTATTCTGAAAAGGGTCGGAAAGGCCGCTGTTAAGATTCATGAGTTGAGAGACTAGGCCAGCCATTTTTAGAAATTCTAATTTCTTAAACCAAAATACTTTTATTATTATGTTGCCTCAGCGCATGAATGGAACATGGCGTCATCATCGGCAGACTAATCTTATAGCACACAATTTTAAAGTGTTTGGTTTCATGATAATACCTAAGGGTGAAAATTAGAAAAACCAACCCTGTAGAATATAAGCGATTTTAGGCATTAGGCCTATTCGTCACCTTTTCAATTAGAGCATAGGTCAAATTATAATTAAAGGATTATCTAGAAAATTATTATTTGATGTTTGCTCAAAATGTAAGGCTCATATCCCTACAGTAATTGTAGTTAGCCTACTTAAAAAGGATAGCCAGAAATCATGTCATATTGCATCTTTACATGCAACTCTCTACCGTCATATCTTTCAACCTCGTCTTTTGGAACCATATACTCCCGAGACACAAGTTTACCATCTATGATCAATAAATAATTGAGATACTCTGCAATCACATATCCACAAGACTTTCCATCCTTGGCCTTTACGGGAGTCCTTTTTGAGATTATTTCATCCCAGTTCATTTTTTGAATTACTCGTAAGATTGATACTCCAGAAGGTATTAAAAGTTTTTGCACAGATTTCAGGATGGTTATAGAAATTTAATATACATAACTATCTTACTATCAATAGAATCAATCGATGTTATATGAATTTAGTTAAGTTAGATGATTACTTAGTCAGGGTATTGAACTAGTAAAGCAAAAAAATTTTCGTATCAAGTCTAATCGTGTCTATAAATTTGAAGAATTCATTCCTAGCATAGTTTAGTGTAGATAATCCCTATGAAAAAGTTCTATAAACTATTGGATTGAGTTTCACAGTAATACATAAGATGTCTCGCAAGGGGATAAACTGAGACAGCATTCATTCTGTCCAAGATAGTTATCTCAAAGATCTGAGTATATTTACAAACTGATTTAATACGACAGTACCAGGAAAGTGCTTGATGGTTAAGGGGGCAAAAAATTCTCCAAGAGATTTGAAATTGAATGGTGAATTACCAACATTGCATCCAACCGCCGCTGGATCGTTCACTTTGACGTCCCCAGCAAGAGGAAATACAAAATTTCTAGCAATAATATTTTCGACCATGATTTTTGCACTAATTTTCGACAATACAGTTTTTGCGCAGTTATCTCCATTTTCTACACCTGCTAAGATTGAGGTAAAAATAGTATCGCCAAAGAATGACGAGAGTAAGAGTACGTTAGAAACTCTGTTGATCAATGGTACGTCTAGCGATACTGAGATAACTGCTTGTCACGTCGAAGTTATAGTTAACAATATAAAACCTTATCAAAATGCAAATCCTGCAGGGCTAGGGGGCAACAATGATTATTCTAAATGGACTTTCCTTCTTAACTCCAATTATACAAGTCTTAAAGAAGGACTGAACAAGATAACGGCCAAGCTAGACTGTCCTAACGCTCTCCCCTCGGGCATGACGAAATGGTATAGTGTAAATGTTACAGGGACTCAATGATTTACAAACTCAAGCCGAAATTGCTGACCATAATGTTCAACGTTTCATTTTCCAGAATCGCAGCTCACGGATATCATATTATGACCGTTCAACCATTTGAAAAATGCAAGTCAAATAGCCGACGTCAATTCAATAAATTGGTAACTGGATTTTTTGAAATGACTGGCAATCAACAAAGTGAAGGGAGAAAGCTTTGAGAAATAGACTGTCCTCCTAAGCAAGATGCATTATGCATTTGCCAACGTGGTAGAAGGAATATTCCAAGAATTGACCTATACTGTTCCTCTATCGTAGTAACAACATCTATAAACCAGCGTACCGTTTCGAACAATTACCTCATCGGGACAATAGTAAATTCAAACCCAAAGTATCTTAAGGGTAAAAAAGGCTTGTGGAATATGAATTGGACAACGCTTACAGCAGGTCCTCTAATAGTTAATAAAACTATACTTCAAAAGTTCTGTTCAACTCACCAAGTTACCACATAGCCCAAGTAAATATTTCGCTTAAATTTTTCGGTTGGTTTCACATATTATCTGCTTCCTGAAATTTATCGTATATTTAGGTACTTATGAGACGTTTCAGAGATTCGATACAATGAATCCATCTAAACGCAGATAATATCTGTCCCCTTTACCACACCTGTGCCAGGAAATTCTGAAGAAAAGTGGCTATCTGCGGTAAATCGAAAAATAATTCTCTCAACTATAATGTTTGGGGCATTTTTAGCTGTTTTCGACAGCACACTAGTTTCTTCTCTCGCAAATACTGCTTATGCTGAGAGTGGGGTTGGAAAAGATGTATTCAAAGTCATAGTATCAATATTTGGTGCCACCAAACAAACCGGAGACTTTGTGACGACTGTTACTGTAAACGAAAATTCCAAGGTCAGGGCTTACGATGTAGAGTCTACAAATCTACCCTCTGATAACTCCAATTCGACCCAGAATGACAACATACTTGAATTCGTTGCAGCATTCCCGAATGTAGTGGTAAATACGGGAGACAAATACAGGGCTTGTGTTCTTACTCTGAATAATATGCACCAATATTGTGAAGAAGGAGCTAATTCACCCGCCAAAAGGCCCGAATTCGTAGATATTTCGCTAGGTAAGGCTCTGAAAATTCCGGATTCCGGAAAGAAGATTAAGTTGAAAAACTGATATACATAAGACTTAACAATCCACCTCTTTTTTGCTTTATTTAAAGTCGGGAACCATCGACCCAAGAGACAATTCCAGAATCCAATATTTTATTCATAAATTAACTTCTTCGTTAGTCAGATGCCGAGTAAGGTGTAGTTCAAGTTATAGAATTGATATTAACTGATAAAGAGAATCCTATACAGAATTCACATACATCGTTATTAATCTGAACCCCGCCCAAAAGGATTCAGGTGGTTTGATTCCAATCTAAGCAACAATGCGCCATAGTTTGAACACGATATTATGCATCTTTAGAATTCTTGACTGTTCAAATGGGATCGAAGTTTTGTTACATTCTTGTGTTGTGCCATCCTTTCTCACTGTTTCAACTTATTACGATGTGTTTCCTTGGAATAGGTATACTAATTTATGATCATATCCACTCTTTTTCTGTCCGAGCGTCCCGAAATAGGTATCGATCAATAATTTATTGAATGCAATAATCATATCATTACCAGCTTGAATAGCAAATCGTAACAGGTTCTGTAAAAGTTCTAATCGCTAAAGTCAAATGACTACAAATTCCGGCTAATTAAATCCACACTTACAATATCAATTTTATTTAAGTTGAAAATTTAATCAATGGCCTAGTACTTGCCTGCCCCCCAACTAGGGTTGAAAATTTTAACAACCCTAAAATTAAATTATCATTTAAAAGGGTAACAGTTTTTATCCCGATTCGTTGTATACGCACGATACTCGTTTATTATCATCCACATTCTCCTCCACGTGCTAACCTTTAAGAGCACCAAGTGTTAAACCTCTGATCATTCTCTTTTGAAAAATCAGCATCAAAACAACGACAGGTATGAGAGCAATATTTATCCCTGCTGTCAAGTAGCCCCAGTCTATTCTGTAAAGGGAGATAAACTGGTATAATGCCACTTGAAACATCATTGAATCCGGCTTATTTGACAAAACTATAGGCAATACGAATTCGTTCCAAGAAAATCTGAACGACAAAATCGCCGCTATAAGAAAACCTGGGAGTGACATTGGGATTGTGATCCGTACTAGGGATCCAAGCCTTGAACAACCGTCTATAAGTGCAGCTTCTTCAAGTTCCTTAGGAAGGGACTCAAAATAATTCTTTAGCAAAAAGATATTGAGCGGGATTATTAGAATCTGAAATGTCATCACCAGGGCACCAAGAGAGTTCAGAAGTCCAATGTTAGCGAGCATGATATATAATGGAATTATATTTATGACCACAGGAATCATGAATAATCCTAAGATAACACTCATTATCAGATTCTTCCCTCTGAAATCATATCTTGCAAATGCAAAACCTGCAAGTGCGCTGACGGTAACACTCAATATAGTACTGCCCACGCTGACTAGCAAACTGTTGAGTAGGCTTAAAGATAGTTTTGGGTCGGTGAGAACGAATAAATAATTTTCCCAAGTCGGCTTATCTGGCAAGAATTTTGGAGGGAAGCTAATAGCTTCCTGATTTGGTTTAAAGGACGTTGAGAGCACCCATAACAGGGGAGCCAGCGTAATGAAGAGGTAGATGACGATAACAAAATAAATTAAACTTCTTTCAATTAAGATCTTCATTTTGAATTAATCAAATCCTTAGATTTAGATTTAAAGGCTCCAATTCTGGATGCAGAGGTTAAGTCCATGTGCTGGTCTATTAGAGTCAAATTGGATGGGGTTTTTACAATTGTATACTAGACATCTATAATCATTATTTTCGAACCGCTTCAATTACAATTTCACGTGTCCTAAAAAGCCTGACATAAGAATATGCCAAGATCAAATTAACAGCTATCAAGAATAAACCCACCGCAGAACCTTTTGATAATAATCCAAATTCGAAAGCCTGTCTATACATGTATAGTGATGCAGTAGTGCTTGCAAAAAGTGGTGCTCCGTTGGTCATAACTAGAATTAAATCAAAAAAATTGACTGACCACATAGTGATCAAAATAAGATTGATGAGTATAAATGGCTTAAGCAGGGGAAGCGTTATGTGGAAAAAACTCTTAGTCTTAGTTGCCCCATCTACTAACGCCGCTTCATATACTATGGGGTTAATTGAGAATAATCCTGCGGTGAGGAACAGCATTGTAAATGGTGTTCCATGCCACATATTTGCAATAACTATAGTCCATACCACCATACTGGGATCTGATAGCCATGAAATAGGGTTAATACCCATTTGCTCCAAACCATAGTTTAATATTCCAAAACTATCGTTAAAAATGAACTTGAAAGAAAAACCGGTTATTACTGCAGACACAGTCCAAGGTATTATGAACAATGCACGGAGGGTGTTAGCTCCTTTTACCTGTTGATTTAATAACACCGCTAGTACTAAACCTAAAAAAAATTGAAGAGCTACCGATCCGCCCACGAACGCTAAACTTACCTTCAGAGAGGTATGAAAATTAGGGTCAGATAAAAGATCTATGAAATTCTTGATTCCTACATAGTTCCAATTTTGCAATATGGTGGAAAGAGATACGTCATGCACTGAAAGATATACGTTCCATAGGAGGGGAAATAAAAGAAAGGCTATTAGTATAGAAAGAGCTGGAACTAAAAGGAAGTACGGCTCCAGTTTCTGTGTTTTCTTGGATAGCAATTTAGTTCAACCTTCGTTGTCAGATTAAGTACTAGTTGGGTTCATTCGTTCGGGTGCTTAGTTTACTCCCGCCATACTAAGACCACCCAAGCACATGTGCGGATTTCTGAGCCGCGTCATCCAATGCTTGTTTGGGTTCCTTCATTCCAAGGTAAACTTCATCGATTGCCTCTCTTATGTTATCTGCTATTTGTGGGTATTCTGGAATGCTTGGTCTACTGTGTCCAATCGCGAGCATAGAGATTAGCTCCTTGTAATAAGGTATAGTAGCGTTGAGCTGCGCAGAATATGCACCTTCGCCTATAGGTTTTTGGGTTGGAAGGTATGCATACTTTTCTAGAACCGGTGCAAGCACATCGGGCTGTACCATTATCGTTAGCAATTCCCAGGCAAGATCCTTGTTTGTGGAGGTTTCGGGAATACTCAGAATCCATCCACCCATCATGGTTGCGCTGGTGTCACCTTCTTTAGGAACGGGAAAAGCAGGTATCAAGCCAACACGCTTCTCTAGTCCCTTCCATTCACTAGTACTATTAAAGTGTCCAAGTAACCACGAACCCTCAA
>DASWDL010000088.1:0-4857 GCA_036395315.1 Nitrososphaeraceae archaeon | reverse complement strand
GATCGTGAGACTGCTTGGTCCTGAAGCGTTACCCGATGAGGAAAAGTTAGTGCTAGAAGTTGCCAGAATGATAAAAATTGGAATCCTGCAGCAGAACTCTTTTGACAAAATTGATACTTATTGTAGCCCTCAGAAACAATTGAAACTGGTGAGGTTAATGGTAAAGTTCTACAAAGAGGCTCAAAAAGCCCTGAAGGAAGGAAAGTCTTTAGCAGATATTAGAGCTATGCCTATTATCACATCATTGTTAAAAGCAAAATTCGAAATCCCAGATGATCAATTGTCCAGGCTAGATGAGCTAGAAAGAAGAATGACAGAAGAATTCAAAGGCACTGTTGCTCGGGAGGTAGAAGTCTCTGTCTGAAACACTAGGTGTAGAATATACTAAGGTCGCAGAAATAAAAGGTCCATTGATGATAATTGACGGAGTCACTAAGGTATCATTCGATGAATTGGTCGAGATTGAGACCAATGAAGGAGAAAGAAGATTAGGTAAGGTTCTTGAAGTTGGTAACGGGAAGGCCATAGTCCAGGTTTTTGAAGGCACTACCGGCCTAGCAATCACTGGCACAAAAGCCAAATTTCTTGGCAAGACGATGACCATGCCAGTATCGCAAGAACTTCTCGGAAGAGTTTTTGATGGTTTAGGTAGGCCAAATGATGGGCTGCCGGACCCAGTCGCTGACAAGTTTCTTGACGTAAACGGGGAACCAATGAATCCTCAGAGCAGGGAATATCCTACTTCATTTATTCAGACAGGTATCTCGGTTATTGATGGAATGTTGACGTTGGTTCGAGGTCAAAAATTACCAATATTCTCTGGATCGGGTATGCCACACAACATACTAGCCGCCCAAATCGCCCGCCAGGCTTCGGTCGTGGGAACAAAGGAAGATTTCGCTGTTGTATTCGCAGCAATAGGAGTACAATATTCTGAAGCTCAATATTTTAAAAGAAGTTTAGAAGAATCGGGCGCCTTAAGAAGAAGTGTTTTATTTTTGAATCTTGCGGACGATCCCGCAATAGAAAGAATAATTACTCCAAGAGTGGCTCTAACTGTAGCAGAATATTTAGCATTTGAACTTGAAATGCACGTACTGGCAATTCTAACTGATATGACTAATTATGCCGAAGCATTAAGAGAGATAAGTGCGGCTAGAGAAGAGGTCCCAGGACGAAAAGGTTATCCGGGCTATCTATATACCGACTTGGCAAATAACTATGAACGGGCTGGTAGAGTTAAAGGAAAGAATGGGAGTGTGACACAGGTGCCTATATTGTCCATGCCTGCAGATGATATAACCCATCCAATACCTGATTTAACGGGTTACATTACCGAAGGTCAAATTGTTCTTGGCCGCGATCTTTTCAGAAAGGGAATATATCCTCCAGTAAATGTCTTGATGTCTCTCTCGCGATTAATGAAGGATGGTGTTGGCGAAGGGAAGACGAGATCCGATCACATGGAAGTAGGTAACCAACTTTACGACTTATATTCTAGAGCTCAAGAGGTGAGAGCCCTTTCAGAGATTGTGGGAAGAGCTGGTCTTACCGGTGTCGATCTCAAATACCTCGATGCGGGCGATATGTTTGAAACATATTTCTTGAAGCAAAATCCAGATGAAAACCGAAACCTAGAAGAGACATTAGCAAGAGCTTGGGATCTACTGTCGACTTTGCCCGAAGGTGAATTGACCAAAATAAAAGACAAGCATATTGGGAAATATTATAAGAAATCCAGCAAGTGATGGGAATAAGCTAATTCAAAATGTCATTTGGTAAAAACGTAACCGCTACAAAAATTGAACTCATTAAGATAAGACGTTCACTCCAAGTGGGTCGAATGGTACATAAGATCTTAGATGACAAAAGAGAGGTTCTCTTAAAGAAGATTGATGAAATTATTGAAGAGGCGAATAAAGCTCGTGGTGACATTTGGTCCCCTTTAGCTAACATATACTCGGCAGTATATGACGCCTACATGACTCTTGGAACCACAATGGTTGAATCGATTGCTGATTCAACTCCTAGTATTATGGAAGTTGATGTTAACGTAAGAAGAATAGTAGATGTTAAAATTCCCACTTTGAATGTTAAAACGAAACAAGGCGGACAAGATCTTACTTACGGGTTTGCAGAAACAAATACTTCTGTAGATAAGGCTGCAAAGCTAATCAAGAACATACTACCAAAGATTTGTAAAGCGGCAGAATATGAAAATGCGATCTTTAGTCTAGCAAAGGAACTGGAGCGAACTCAAAAACTCATAAATGCACTCGAATTTGTCATAATACCACATTATGAAGAGGCCATTTTTTTTATTAAAGCTACGCTAGAGGAACGTGAGAGAGAAGAATTTGTGAGACTCAAGAAGGTTAAAGTAGTACTCGAGAGAAAAAAAATGTAGGATAAGATAGGATGACTAATAACAGTAAGAAGGTGAGTTTAGTCGGCTGTTAACCAAATAGCAGAGTTTTTCGAAGCAAGCCGTCTTCATTTAAAGAAAGAGGATGATCTCAAAGTGGCCCAAATAAAGGAAGAGATCGCAGAAATAAAGAAAAAGGCTCTTTCTAAATTACACTAAAAACTCGCAAATTATGAAGCAGAGTTCACTCTCGTTATACGTCAATTTCAGGATTGTTATTACACCTGTACCACCAATATTACATTTCAACACTTTCAGATAAATGGAAAAAATCCAATAATATGTATCACATTTTGATCCTTGAGTACAGCTGCGGTCTGCAGGAATCATTCATCTGCAGTTATAGTTAAATATGGCGTTAAATGTCGAACCAATATGAGCTGTCATGCATATGTACGAAATTGCGCAATGGTCATTTTAACTCTCTCTGCTATTGCATTCGTCGGTTCGTTAGTGTCAAATTTTGAAGCATATGCTCAAGAGTCTGGTGCAAAGGCTGCTACATCAGACGGAGGTTCAAAGCTGATCGGTGCGGGAATGGCATTCGGGTTGGCAGCAGCTGGCTCCGGTATAGGTCTTGGATTCGTTGGTGCTGCAGGATTAGCAGCTATTAGTGACAATCCCAAAATGCAATCAAGAGTGTTCATATTCGTAGGTATGGTGGAGTCAATTGCGATTTACGGTATAGTAATGATGTTCATCATATTAGGCCAATAGACAGAAGCAATCAAGTTAATTATTTGTACTCCTTTAGGGAAAAGTTTTATTGTTTAGCAAGAGCTGACCCGTCATCTCTTTTAAGATGCTATATTAGAAAAAAATCCAATGACCCAGTATGAATAAAAAATTCTTTTGTTACTATCCATAGTCACGTATACGTTGAGTGTACAACTCATTTTTTGGATCAGTTCTTCTGGTCATGAGGGCGTTGTATTACGCAAAAGCATGGTCGGAAGAACTCTTGAAAGTAGTAGAAAAGATTAGTACCACCTTTTGAATTATGGAATCAAGAACAGTGATCGTTAAACAAATTAAATAAAACGGTTGCTAATTATGAATCGGAATCAAGCAAGCCCCAATACGAAAGATGAACATTTTGCTTCTCATAGTTATGTTTTACTATTGGGTTCATTCTATTGGGCAATTCACGGTGCGTCTTTACAAGGTTTAATTGCCCATGCGATCACAAAAGGGAAAGATTTTAAAGTGTACCACTTATCAAACAACGCAAAGAGATGGGGCTTGCCAAATTACTGAAAGCTACTGTAATCTTGCCGCGAATAGAGACTCAGGAAGCTGTGAGTAAGTTGGCATCCTTAGAATATTTTCACCCTCTTCAGAATTCGTCTGAATATTCACACCAATTTATGGATGACTTATTACTCAAAGCACAAAAATTGTATCAAGATATAGATGAAGTAATAAGATCACTAGGAATCCCCCTAGAAACTGGAGTAATGTCAACCATGTTTAAGGGTGCACCAAAAGAGAAAACCAATTACTCCATTGAAGATATTCGAGGCTTTATAGAAGACCTGGAGGGTAAGAGTAGTAAGATCCTAGAAGAGCCAAAATCCCTAATTTCAACACAAAACAATATCACGAAGGAACTTGAGGAATTCAACACAATTGCCGCTGCTCTTAAAGCGGCGGCAAACCTCAATCTCAATATTTCTTCAATTAAAAATCTCAAGAGATTTTTCGCTGAAATCTTCATTGTCGATACAAAAGATGTTGATGAAATTCAAAGGAGTTTGAGCGATCTAGCAATATTTACTAATAAATTAAACGACGAAAAGTCATCGAACGCAATTATGGGTTCAGAGGAAGATTCTGAGAGAATTATTAAAGTTCTTCGAAGTTTCAATGTACATCCCATTCAGATTCCACCACACCTTCCTCAAAATCCCAGTTTAGCATACAAACAATGCCAGGCGAAGATAAAGGAACTCGAATTGAAGTCCAAGGAAATTTCAAAGAAAATCGAGGAACTGAAAAAATCTTCAAAAGTATCCCAGATCCTTTCCCTGCATGAAGCTGCGAAGCTGGCCAAAGATGTGCTAGAAACTACTAGAAAGCCAGCGGGCACCAAGAATTTTGCACTGATTCAAGGGTATATTCCAAATGAAACAGAAAAAAAATTCAAGAACCTGACTAAGGATTATGTGACGGTCCTTGAAGATGCTGTGATCCAGGAAAATGAAAAGGAAAAAGAAGTACTTCCTACACTCTTATCAAACAAAAAATACATAAGGACGTTCGAAGTCATAACCCAAACTCAAGGTTTTCCCGGCTACGGTGAAACAGACCCTACCCCGATTATAGCCTTTGTGTGGCCACTTTTCTACGGAATAATGTTTGGTGACTTAGGTCATGGGATACTCTTATTCGGGCTTGGAATGCTCTTGCGAATAAGAGGGAATGGATCGATT
>DASWDL010000087.1:0-2596 GCA_036395315.1 Nitrososphaeraceae archaeon | reverse complement strand
TCCTCAATTATGTGTTGAAAACTATATTCGTACTGAGATATCGCAATTGCAAGAGTATATGGGCTGTGTGTATGTGCTATTGCATTGATATCCTCTAGTCTTTTGTAAACTGCTTCGTGCATATGCCATTCTGTACTTGGTTTACGTCTTCCACGCGCCTTCATTGTTTCTAGGTTAACTTTGACCAGATCTTTTTCTTTTAAATTATAACGTGGAATTCCTGAAGGTGTAATCCACATCCAAATATTTTGGAACTTGATGCTATGATTTCCTGATACTGACGACGTTAGACCATTAAGATACATGCCTTTGACACAATTTACAAGATCTAGTTTGTTGTTGAATTGTCTTCACCATTCCCTTTCCTTCTTCAAGCTTATTAGGTCTTATTTGTAGGAGACATCATTACTTTCGAATATTCTTTAAAATCAATTCCTTATCTAATAACGCTCTTTGCATACCAGATTTAATTGCAAAAATACCTTGAGTTTTAAATTCTAATGTGTTATTTATGGTATTCTCCTTATTTTTTACGAATCTTACAAAATAAGTGTCATAATGTCTTTTGTGAGTATAACGCTCTGCAGTTTATCTATCGGAGTGACAAATGCAATAATGAAGGAAGCAAATTCTCTATATTCTTAGTATATGATTATTATAAACCTAGCATTGTTATTAGTGTAGTAATAGTAACATGCTGGTTGAAATTGGTCCAATTTCGGTGCAACAGTTGTGGTCAATTCTAATTCCCCCTGGGTTTTTTGATAATCTACTAAAATCTACCATTGCTCTTTTTGTAGTAATCGATCCGATCGGCAGCGTTCCGTTATTTATTGCCATAACAGAGAAGTTGGAAAAGGACGAAAGGAAATCAGTCTCAAAGATCGCTATTGTCACTGCTGCGGGGCTTCTAATCGTCTTTGCAGTGGCGGGCACACAGATACTTGCAATTTTCGGAATTACAATATTCAGCTTTATGGTTGCAGGTGGAGTTCTTCTATTCATTGTATCAATTGAATTATTAACACACGGTGTATGGAGGTTTGGTAGTAGCGGCTCAACATCAGGTGAGTCTGGAGTAGTTCCACTAGCGTTTCCATTACTGGCTGGTCCAGGGGCTATCACTTCTGTGATTATTTCATTTCAAACAGCAGGACTAATAGTCACAATTGTCTCGATTGGAATTGTAATTAGTTTTACATATTTGGTTCTGCGCTTTGTGAATCCTATCTATAGACTACTAGGGAGGCGTGGTTCTATGATAATTACCAGAGTATTTGCAGTTTTCATTGCAGCTATTGCAGTTCAATATATTGTGCAGGGAGCAAAACATCTTTTTATGAGCTAATCAAGCTGTTCGCTTATTAGTCAAATTTGCTAGAATTTCCAGATTCTTTCCCTCAAGCTCTGCCGGTTTAACTGGTAATGCGTATCTCCACCAGGTAATAATCAAATCAATTATTATCATTCCTGCAACTTTTCTTGCAATACTTGAAATATTCTGACCTGAGTAAGTAGCAACTCTAGACTGAACATTATTAATTAGAGTCGCATGGTCATAGTGTTACGAAGCTGTGTTAAACAAATCATCTGACTGTATAATCTTATGACATCATTTTTAATTGTACTGGTATATACATGTAAATCTAGTAAGGTATCTCGTGTTCTAAGATCTTTAGAGGAATGTACCGAAAAGAAGTTTTATCCATAAGCGGGTCTCTATCAAAGGTATAATAACAACAGATACTATCAAGAAACACAAACCAAATACTATCCTTGAGATTAGGACTTTACATGGGTCAGCAAAGGAATAAGTAGGATCTGTTGTGGAGGTTAGTTGAAAACAATTGGGGTCTGTATGGGAGGAAACTGATGAATGGGGTCCTGAAAAAGTTCTGCAGGTTTATGATCCAGATACCGGCATGAAAGGCGTTTTAGTTATTGATAATACTTCAACAGGGCCAGGCAAGGGAGGGATAAGATTTGCTGAAAGTGTTACACCGTTGGAGGTGTTCAGGCTTGCAAGAACTATGACATGGAAGTGTGCTGCATCTGGTCTACCGTTCGGTGGAGCAAAGGGTGGCATTATTGCTGATCCGAATAAAATCGATAGAGTAGCTTGGATGAAATCATTTGCTAAAATGATCAGACCGTATTGTCCTGCACAATACATAGCTGCAACAGATATTGGTACTACTGAATTAGATATGGCGATATTTGCACATGAAATAGGTGATATGCGCGCATGTACCGGAAAACCCTCGGAGCTTGGTGGGATACCACATGAATTGGGAACTACTGGCTATGGAGTAACGGCAGCTCTCGAAACTGCTCTTGAAGTTCTGATAGAATTGAACACCTTTCATATCCAAAAAAAGGAGACAAGGGTTTCTGTCCAAGGATTTGGTAACGTTGGATCGTTTACTGCCAGATTCCTTGATTCGGCTGGAATTAAGGTAGTTGCCATAAGTGATGTTTCAGGATTCATTTACAATAAAGATGGATTGAACATTCCCCGGCTAATGTTAGATATGAAAGGGAAATTAAAGCTCTCAGACTTGAAGGGTTATGGTGTCAAAGATAAGGAGGAGATATT
>DASWDL010000086.1:0-14123 GCA_036395315.1 Nitrososphaeraceae archaeon | reverse complement strand
TTCAGATTTAGAGTATGCAAATTTCCCATCAATCACCAGGCGCTCTGTCGCTGCCATTATCTCCCAGGGAGTTGAGGCCCAAACCGATGCGAAATCTGCTATCTCCTTTTTGTCAAAATGCCAAAGATCTACGTACGAGGTTATGGTACTATCGTCGAGGAACTTAATGCCCTTTAGAAGTGGAAGAGCTACTTGAGCTTGTGCAGTAAATTCAGGATCGAACGTGATATCGTTTGGTCCTGTCTTAGTACCCCACTCAACAGGAAAGTACATAGAGTAAATGAGATCTTCCTTAGACATTGGCTGACCGTTCTGCCAATCTGAATACAAAATCTTGAAAGTAACGGCACTTTTCGAGGTCGTGTTGTCTCCGACTGGCATCCATTTTTGTGAGGAAACATTCCAAATAATCGCGCTAGGATCTACCTCTAAATGGCCGTTAGGACCAGCTGTGGTTATATTAGTCCAGGCCGTACGTAGTGGTATTACTTCGCCAGTATACGGGTTTCTAAAAGTGGCAGGATCTGATATTAGCGAAAGAATTTGCGTGCAATAAATATCATTACATCCAGCGACGCCATTCCAAGCGCCTTGATAGATTTGTTTTACTCCTACGTTCAAAATACCAGTTTGAGACTTTGCATTAATCAAAGATATTCGACTTGTAATGCCTGCGCCAAAATCATTTATCAAACCCCTGATGGAAGACGATGCGACATAAGGATCTAGGTTCTGAGCGACAAAGATTCTGACGGATTCTTGAATTCCCATCTTGACTGCTTCGCTCAATAATTTATCATGTTCTGTTAAGGAAGTAAAATTAGAAAACTCTATTCTTTGAGTTAATGCATCTATAGATTGGTTTTTGTAGTTCCAGAATACGGCATTTTGCCACCCTGGCATCTTACCAAAATAGGGGGCGTACATCTGAGAAGTAACGACAGGATTGTATCTAACAAATGCAGAAGTTCCTCCAAAGGCTTCAGTGTACATCTGCCATTGAAGTTGTTGAGGGTTTGTTCCGTAAATTACATTATTAGCCTTGTTCAAGTCCCCGTAATTTCTTTCTACCGAAAAGCCCAATTTTTCAAGTTCTGATGATATCAATTCTCCCATAGATTGCCTAGTCGCATCATCACTTCTTATGAGAATTTTTATGGATATGGGTGCGCCATGATAGAACCACTTCCCTCCAGTTTTAGTTGACCCGGCTGAAGTGAGGACATGATCTATGATATCAGATGCAAGATTTGGATTATAGCGAAAACCAAATGATTCTACTACAGGTAATATACTTTCATATTCTGGAGACGATATCCCAAATGGATCAATTTGTATATTACCGTAGCCCCTTAAAATTTCACCCACCACAAAATCTCGATTAACAAGATAATTGATCGCATATCTTACCTCACGAAATTGAAATGGATTCAGTATTTGCGAATTATTCGACGGAGCTGGGTTTAACAGGAGCCCAAATGATCCGCCGCTTTTCTCAAATACCTTGAAGTGTGCATCATTAAAAACAGCTGATGCTTGTTCGAGAGGAATTCTAAAAAAATAGGTATCAAGATTTCCTGCTTTTATTTCCTGCAAGGCTACATTTCCGTCCAAATATTGAATAAACCTGATTGAATTCAGATTAGCACCTTTATCCGCATCTTCAATGCCGGATGAAAATCCAGTAGATGCTAAGAGTGTTGCAATTGCAATTAGTATTGTTACTAATATAAGGAATCCACCGGCACAAGTAAATTGCAGTGTCAAGAGATACTTTTTTATTTTAGAGTTGAAGTCGTAGTGCAATACCATCACAGTTGGGGCAGTTGTTCCCTAAGTGCTGCATAAGTTACGAGAATTTCTAGAATGCATATAAACGCATACGTTAGTTTATTCTCATAAAACCAAAAGTGCAATTGCATGAATAAAAAGAATAGATATTATTAAAGCCTCTGATTTGTAGCTTTAGGTTTAGTTTCAATACTAATTTAAAGTCATAACTTGTAGTGCCTAATCATATTATCAACGCTAGTGACTATTAACCCAAAAACTCTGGAGCAATTTAAGGTACGTACACACGAGGCTATCTTCCGATAGACTCTATATTATAGACTTTTTTGAAATTACTGCTGAAATATGAATATTTTATCTGGGCGATTTTTAACTTCAATTTATTTTCCATTCACTAGCGTATCTCGTATTAGGCCTGGGACATACAACTAAGGTTTGAGCATATTCACGAACGCAGTAAGAGTGATAGGGTTTCACGTCCTTAATAGTTGACGATGCTGATTAGGAAGACAGAATCATAACAACAAACTCGAATAAAATTATAGTCGTATTTTCAGTTTTAAGTATATGTCGAACAAACTTTTTCTTTCTTAGTACCACTTCCTTCACAGGTTACTTATATCTTGTTAAGTATCAAATCCTGAAAACATACAATGTACTCCAAGAAAATAGGAATGTTCGTAATCCTGTCGCTATCATTAGCGGCAGTTATGTCTGGAACATCTATCTTAAGCCTTACAACACCCGCCTTTGCAGGAGGCGATGATCATCTTGAACATGGTGACAAGAAATGTAAGAACAATGACGACAACAACTGTAATGATACTCACAAAACTCAGAAAATCGAAGCCAAGAATGACTGTCAAATAGAAAATGAAAACGAAGACCACAGCAAAAAGAATGACAACGATAATACACTCGAATGTGTCAACGAAGTCCAAAATTTGGATGGTGTCTTTCAAGGCTTCCCAGAATAGAAATCACATATAGCGGTAAAAATACGGCTTCACTCTTTTTTATTTTTAATCTTCATACCATCTAATGAGATCGAGGCACTTTATTCATACCTGTTTGTCTTTCTGGATGATTATGTATGGAATATCCAATTACCATAACGAGTAAATTACTAGCATACAGGCTAGACTAAATCGTCCAAGAAATTGGATTCTAATCGCCACATTATTTCTGTTATATGATAAGACCTTGTTGTCAATTCTAATTACGTTCACATAATCAATAACTACTTTACGCTGAACTTTTCAATAGCATGCTGTAATTCTTCTATCGATATTAGCTTTCTAATTATTCCCTTTGCGCCTTGTGACATTAACTCTTCCTCGTTAATGTTGGATGCAGTAAAAAAGACTATGTTTTTTGAAGAAAGCAAGTTATCGTTCTTGAGCTCTTTTATAATATCCAGCCCTGTAAACTCGGGCATGGCTATGTCCAACAAGATAAGATAAGTCATTTCTATCTTTGATCATTTGCAGTCCATCTCTTCCATTGTTAGTTATGACGGCTGATATATCGACACTGTCAAAATAAAATGATATAGCATCAGTTATCTCCTTATTGTCGTCTATCACCAAAATCTTCATTTGTGCCAAGTCTTCCCATTATGGTTTTTGTACTATGTACTTATGCCTTGTCTTGCTCCTCCTCACAATACATGGTTAAGACTTCTCGTAGCTCATTAAGTTCTCGTATCATTTCATCATTTATAACAACAAATCGAGCCATGAAACCATATACATAAAAGCTGAGTATGGTGTATCAAGTATTAACTCCTTTTGTATAGATGAACTTTATCACGCTTAAAAAGCCTCTTATTGTTATGAATTCTTTTTGATCGTGTTAATGTTAAATTTTCGAGGCGAAGAGCTCTTAGTTTTGGGTATGGATAGTTATCGACTTACTTACTGGATGAACGTTAAGAGCCTGACGCTCATCTAACACCATATTAATGCGTTTGACATACTTATTTACCGAAGAAGAATCCACACAGTTCTTGGCCTGCAAACCTTTTACACTGGTTATACAAATTGGCGCCACCGCTACCGGACTGGGGACCAAAGTCTGGGGCTGACTGTTCAGTAGCCACATTTTGTAACTTATTTGGAGACGGTCTTGCATCAAGTACTACATCTAAATTCTTAATGGCTCCATTTCTGTTAATTATTAGGTGAACTGTATCACCCACGGAAGAGTGCGCTTCTAAATAAGAAAGAACATCGTCGATCTTTTTCACATCCTGATTATCAATTTTTGTTATAATGTCTCCTCCAGTCAGTACTCCTGCTCCACTATCACTTCGACCTAATTGTGCAGCATGTAAACCGTACCTGTCTGCAGGTCCACCAGAAGTAATACCAGTAATCAAGAAACCGCTTGCCTCCCTCAATCCCAATTGCCTAGCGATTCTTGGACTAACGTCAACTCCGGCTACACCGAGATAGGGATGCTTATAAGTTCCAGTTCGTATGAGTGATGGTACTATCTTCATTATCGTGTCTGACGGTACAGCAAAGCCCACTCCCGAGTACACACCTGTGTTCGAATATATCGCAGTATTTATTCCAATTACATCCCCACGCGAGTTTAGTAATGGCCCTCCAGAGTTTCCAGGATTGATTGCAGCATCAGTTTGGATTATGTTTGGAATAGAGAATGAAAGAGGCATCGTATTTGTGGAAGGATCCTCATTGCCTGATGGCAGTATTCTTGAGAGACCACTGACAATTCCAGTTGTCATTGAGCCTGCAAGACCAAAAGGATTCCCTATTGCAATTACTGTATCCCCCACCCTCAATGCCGAAGAGTTTGCAACAGAGAGAGGTACAAGCTTGTTAGTGGGCGAGTCTTGAAGTTTTAGAACAGACAGGTCTGAATAAGGATCAGACCCTATGAGCTGAGCAGTATATGAATTACCATCAGAAAACGTGACATCAAACTGGGTATTTCGTGAATTAGTCTGGACTACATGATAATTAGTTATTATATGACCCTCATTATCATATATAAATCCCGAACCTAGTCTTGTTCCTTCACCGTTTAGTGTGCTTATAGTATCGGAGACCTGAACTACGGAGTTCTTAACTTTGGTAAAGAGGTCCGGGAGAGATAATGCATTCTTGTCTACTGCCACTGATTTCCCTTCGCTAATCTGTGCCTGTGCACCATTGGCAGCTTCCTGTTGATAATATTTGGTGGGACCTCCAAAGCTAATGGCCAATATCACACCTGCCACTAAAATTAGAAAAGTTGTATAAGATCGCTTCCAATTAAGTATGTTCGATTTCATAGATCTTTCTTAATACATATTGCACGACATATAATGTATTGCTTAACTTTGTTTCCTATCTCACACACTCTCAATTGAATCAGTTTCAAGAATCAAAACCTACTTGCAAACAAGACCTGAATGAGACCGTTCTGCTTGAGCTTATTGAAATAAATGAGTCCCAAAAAAGGGATAATCTTTAATTGATAATTCATTTTTTTAAAAAATTTTAGAATTTTGACCTTGGCGGAATAAAAATTCTTCTCTATAAAGTCAAATTGAAAACAATTACGTGTTTGATACACAGGTGGTTTACAATTAATAATGGTTACCTTTCAGTTGTGTCGGTGTAACTAGATTCCGCATTTTTCTGCTAGATCCTATCAAGCAGATAATAAAGTGAAGGAGAGGATCAATGGACTTGAGCTAGATTCACCATAATCAAAATGAAAAGCCACTAGTAGTTACCTCTAAGATTCAGAGAAGAGTATCTAAAACTTTAATTCGTATCACAGTTGCCAAAATGGGAAGAACAGGTTATACTTTCCTTACAGGAGCTTGTTTTCTATTTGATAAGTAATCTCCTGGACGTCTTATTTTTCTTTAGCAAGACCGCATTATGATATGCAGAGAGGAATAGAATATTATACTGTGAAAGTAATAACATATTTACCACCGGATGGAAACAACATATATAATAGAGCTCATCATGACTATACTTTAGTTTATCTTATGAGCATCACACTAAAAAGCAAGTAAGAGTTGAACACAAGTATTACTCCAACAAAAATCATGGCAAGCAATGTGGTGATCTTTTTGTTGACGAATTCACCCATCAGTTTCTTATCTCTTGTTGCAATTACGAGGGGTATCATAGGAATTGGTATCATGATACTCAGCACAACTTGGCTGTAAACAAGAATATTCAAAGGATCAAAGCCTAGCAGGATTGCCATGGTAGTTGGAATGACATTGATAAATCTTGTTACAAATCGCCTGAGCCATAGATTTACCTTTTTTCCTAAAAGACCCTCCATGATAGCCTGACCTGCAAGCGTACCGACTACAGATGATGCAATACCTGAAGAAAGAAGAGTAAACAAGAAGACAATACCTGCTGTTGCTCCAAATAATGGTATCAAAGTCTTGTAAGCCACAGATATCGAAGCCACTCCTGGATTGTGGGAATGGAATGCCGTGGCAGCCATTATCATTATAGCTGCATTTACCAATCCTGCGATGGTTAGCAGAACTATATTTTCTGTTAGATGCAGCTTTCGAATTCGTCTTCTTTCTTCCAGTGGTTTATCTTCGACTTTATTTTTAGTGAGCCAAGAATGAACAAAAAGGGCATGTGGCATTACAGTAGCTCCAATTACGCCCACAGCAAGAAGTAGAGCGTTCCTAGCCGCTAAAGAGGGTACAAAGGAATGAAATATTATAGCGTACGGATCAGGTTTAGTAATGAAAATTTCATAGAAATAACCAAATCCTATAATCGATACAAAAATCACGAAGAGTCGCTCTATTATATAAAATCTGCGTTGCGTGGCTAGCGTCAAAATCAATAGAACATCTAAAGCTCCAAATATTGCCGCATAAATCATGGGGATGCCAAAAAGCAAATTGAGGGCAATAACAGTGCCCAAGTATTCAGCCAGATCGGTAGCTGCCGCCGCCGCCTCGGCGGCTAGCCAGTATGGTATAATGTACTTTTTTTTCTTTAGTTTTTCCCGAATTATTTCGGGTAACGATAAGGTTGTAGCTATGCCGAGTTTGCCTGACAAGTACTGAAGCAGCATCGCCATACCACTAGAAAGCCATACAACCCACAGGAGGTTGTAATTAAGTGATGCCCCCGCCTGAATGTCTGTGCCATAGTTACCCGGATCCATATAGGCCATGCTGACAAGGAGTGCAGGACCAGTGTAAAGAAGAAGCCTATACAACGATTTTTTTCTACGGGCAAAAAGCTTTGAAAAAAACATTGCTATTATAATTTTTAAAAGTAATATAGCATATTAAAATTAGTTATCAACCGATGATGAACAAACATTGAGCCATTATGTAGTATTTGTTGAATTATTCGCACGTAAATAATTAAAGACTTGAACATAAGATAATTAGGCATTTTATTCCTTCAGGATTTTCATCCATTAGAAGCTCTTCGATTCAGGAAGGTCTGTAAATACCATTTCGATAAGTGTTGCAAAAAACCTTGTTCCTGTTTGCCCAACTCAGTGTGTAACACATTAGATACTCTTAAAGGGCCATGCAAGAGCAACCATCTGAACTAAATTAACTTCTTCAACACGAGACTTGCTCTAGTATTAGATTCGACTTCACTTAAAAGATTAGTTCACTATATTATAATTATGGGATATCGCACAAGAGATGAAATATTTGCTTCGATACTACGATCTGCAGCTAAAAATAAAGAGGGAACTAGATTTACAAGGATAATGTATGATTCATTCTTATCATATACCCAAATCTCACAATACTTGAACGAAGTAATAAGATTCGGTTTACTAATTAATGAGCCAGACGTTACAAAATATAAAATTACAGAAAAAGGATTAAGATTTCTAGACCTACTTGAAAAGATGGATAATTTATTGAGTCATTAAAATTATGAAATTCCAACCGGTTTACTTTGAAGAAGTTGTCTATTTTTTACGAACCAACATACGCTGAAAATAAAAAACCATTTTAATCTGAAATAATAATATAATCGTTATTTTAAAATCAACTAAATTTTGATCTATGTTTTAGATTAGCTATACAGCGAAATTGAAAATACGTGATCGAAGCTAAGTCTTCATTTTTAAGCTAATAAAGGAGTACGATTTTATAAGAAATGATAACTATTATCTCGTCAAAACGAGATGAGGACTATTTATTTCCTCGTTTCCATCAGGCCGTTAATATATCCTGTCTCAAGCATCAAAAGCGAATATAGCATATTTGCTATATGGGTCTGCACTATTGACTGTACGACTGTGTCATTTTCTTCCACATTTATTTCAGTAACGTATTCTACTTTAGTAGATGTATCACCTGATATTACTAATCTGAATTTTTCGATGATTTGAATTGAACTCACTTGAGCTACTGTTTCAAAAATAAGTTCTTCATTTACCTTATCAATTGAAAGCTTTTTTATAACCCCAACAAAGTATTCGGGAAAGAGAGTTTCTAAGCGTGTATCTTTGAGAGCACGGTAGATTATGGGTGATGGTATGCGCAAGGTGATAGTTTTAGAAATTACGGACATGTTCTTAGAGCCTATTTGATTTTCTACCAGTAAGGATATAAATTTATTAGATAACCACATATTTCCATTAGGATGTACTAAATTCTCTTAATCGATATTCATTGTATTGGAAATGGAAAGGTAAGGGTATGTGCCATAGATTAGACGATAACCCATTACCATCTTTGGGATCACAATTGCTTAAGTATGCGATTAAGGAATGAAATTAATACACTATTGTGAGTGCATAGTCCGAGTCCAAAAATTGGGACGTGAATGCTACTAACAGGCACTAGAATATTAAAACAATTTCAGGATTAAGTATTGATAAATACTATGTAAATACAATAAATGGTATGACCGATGATTTTGAAGTTAGATCAGAAACAAAGTATAAGGTTGAGAACAAATCGGATGCTGAAAGAGATGTAGAAAACGCAGGAGACAAGATCAAAGCAGGCGCAAAGGCTGTAGCCAATAAAATCAAAGACCCTGATAGAGATTTAGGAACTGAGTACGAAAAAGAAAAAATCAAAGAAGAGATCGATTAGCCACTCTTTTCTTTTTAAAAGATTATGTAACACAAGGCTTTTTTTCATTACTGAATAATTTGAAATATGAATTAAGATTAATGGAAGGAAAATTGGTTTCAAGTATACTTGGTGCATGACCGGATACAGGATATTATGCGTAGTATAGGTTAAAGAATTGGCGGAACAAGACAATTGGGTTAAATGTCCAAAATGTGCTAATGGTGATAATCAGTGTTGTTATCGCCCTAAGGTTAACAGCTCTGCGAAAGTTAAAGCGATGATAACTAGTTAGTCGGTCATGAGTTTAGTAGACATGGTTTGCAAACCAGCATATTTCACCTGATTTCATCCATGCGACTTGGCCTGAATTAATCTTTGCAGTTCATGAGCGCAATCAGTTAGACTCTGATGTGCCTCTTTAGCGTTCTTGGCCGAGACGACTATCTCACCAGGTCCAAACTTACAACTTCCGATTAATATTGGAATGTCAACGTGAAGCATTTTAGCAATAAATTCAATCAAATTCGGATAAGTTTTATTGTTTTTGTATATAAATGAAGCACGGTCCTTGTCTATAAGAGCCTCTTCATTTACTGGGAATATAAAGTCCTGTTCTGTGATGAATTTCATAATATTACCGATTAATTTATTTGCCAGTTCATCTTGATTACTAGCCCTTGCTTCCTTCGCCTCTTTTGCATAAATTTCTAATTGTTCAAAATTCATAGCGTCTATAGTTTAACCCCCGTATTTAACTAGTGGAATAAGTGCTAATGTAAACCTTTCACAAATCTTCCGTGGAAACCTATCTTTCACAGAACAAAAGAGTCTGATCATATTTCTTAAACTGGTTAGAAAATACTGCAAATTGAGAAAATGAACATTAACTCTTCTATTGTCCATTGTGAGGCGAATAAAGGTTGATAGTAGCGTTTTAGATTAATCTGCACAGCTATAGTGAACCTGCCCACCTAACTAAATGCAACTAGCGTTAAGGAGCATTATGTAGATCTAGTACTCGTAGGGGACAAGGTACATTAATAACTTTTGGCTATTAGGCATAATTCTGTATCGTTTGAGCTTCATTTCAAGTTCTTAGCCCCACCAGGAATTTTCCTAATCCTAACCCCACGACATCTAACACACGCGCTATCAGTTTTTTCCTAATTTTGAAATTACGAAGTGAAAACCTATGATGGGAGAAAAAACTACAATGGCGATTATCGCCAACTTGAATTGTGACAGATGGAGCAAGTATAGAGTAAGCCCAATACATGTCATTATTTCAAGCCACGTGCAAGTACATAATTCAAGTCCTATACGTTTTAGATTCATTGGCCAAATATGTTTTGCACTTTAGGTATATCTGGTTTTTTCCAGATTAGATCCAAATCTGGATTTATTTAAGCTAATTATTTGAATATTTAAATATCATACACGAATTCTGGTACTGAGCAATAGAACCTTTCTACAGAATGTGAAAATAAGTATAATCATAAAATGGTTGGTTTTTCAACCTTCTTTTAAGTCCGGATGGTAGATCGATTATTGCATTCTTATTAAGCTCTATCTAAGAACTTAAAGATCTATACGTTAGATAAAAATTGTAGAGAAAACCTCGGATGAGTAACATGAATAAGAAATGTTACCAATTGGCACCGGACTTGACGATAAGCAGAATTCTCAACGGCATGTGGCAGGTTGCAGGCGGACATGGAATTATCGACCGAGAATTAGCATTGGCAGATATGTTGAGATATCATAATGCAGGATTTACGTCTTGGGACATGGCTGATATTTATGGTCCAGCGGAAGATTTTATGGGCGAGTTCAGAAGTAGATTATTAACGCTTAAAGGAAAAGAAGAAACCGAAAGGGTTCAGTCATTAACAAAATGGGTGCCGCAGCCAGGAAGAATTACACGTTCTGCAGTAAATGAAAATATAGAAAGATCGCTCCGGAGAATGAACATTGATGCGCTGGATCTACTCCAATTCCATTGGTGGGATTATAACAATCCGTATTACATGGATGCTCTCAAATACCTCTCGGACCTCCGGGATAAAGGAATTATCAAAAATATCGGACTTACAAATTTTGACACCGAACGTATCCAGATTATGATGGATTCAGGGTTAAAGATTATTTCAAACCAGGTTCAATATTCAATCATAGATCGAAGGCCAGAAGTGAAGATGTTACCATTTTGCAAAGAGAATAACATCAGCCTACTTGCATATGGAAGCATCTGTGGAGGTCTGATATCCGAGCATTATCTGGAAAGAAAAGAACCTTCTACCGCGGAGCTAGATACACTAAGCTTACGTAAATACAAAAAGATGATAGATGCATGGGGAGGGTGGAATTTATTCCAAGAGCTCTTATCGACTTTGAAGATAATTGGACAAAAACACAGAGTAAGTATTGCAAATATTGCGACTAGCTATATTCTCTGCAAGTCTGCAGTAGCAGGTGTTATTATCGGTGTTAGACTGGGTATAGTTGATCATAGAAACGATAACGCTCAGGTATTTCATTTTAATTTGGAAAAGTCAGATCGTAATGATATAGATTCAGTATGTACGAAGGCAAATGACCTGTTTCAGATAATTGGAGATTGTGGCGATGAATATAGATAAACCTCTGCGATTTGGCAGGCCAAGATAAAGAGCCGAGATAAAGGGAGAGTGAAGTAAATTGCTGTTCTATCATGACCAATTATTCCGTGTAAGTAATTGATACAGAAATATTTTAAAGGCACAAGACACGTGAGTCTCGTTGAGATGAAAAAAATGTCAAAACAACTTCTGGCATTTTTTGCGACCGTGATAATTTTCAGCGTGCCTTTGGCAGAGAATAATATGGATTTTTTTCTAAACTCTTTTGCTCAAGCCCCTAGTTCAAGTGCAAACCAAACTTTGTCAGCTAGATTACCTGGTTCTCCGCAGTTAGATTTCCGACCTGATCTATCTGCGTCTCAGAAAAATACTTCGGTAGATGGTACATGTACCTTGGTATCTACTTCGACAAAATTACACAGAACACCCCAACAGACCGAAGGTCCTTATTTCGTTGATGGGATGCCTAATCGCTCTGATATTAGATCGGATACATCAAATGGTTTATTGCAACAAGGCATCCCCCTGTCTCTCGTAATACGTGTCTACGATGTAGACAATGGTTCATGTCTTCCTATCAAGGGAGCAAAAGTAGATATATGGCACGCGAATTCCGGTGGAGTTTATTCCGCTGTCAATGATATGGGAACCAATGGAAAGAACTTCCTTCGTGGATATCAAGTGACAGATAATAACGGAACTGTTCGCTTTACAACGATATATCCAGGTTGGTACCCGGGAAGAGCTATTCATATCCACGACAAGATCCGTACATTTAACGGGTCAGTGAATACTTTAGAGTGGACAGCACAACTTTACTCCAACAATACCATGAATGAGCAAATACATGAACAAACTCCTTACAGTAGTCACGGCCCTCCACAAACACTAAATGAAGAGGACATGATTTACACTGGAGCTTCAACTGACGGCTTGGTTAGAACGAATAGCGGGAATTGGCTAGTGATGAACGTTACTAAAGATGGATCAACTTATCTTGGAACATTCAATATCGTATTGGATGTCCAATAGATAAAATAACTAATAAGAATGCGGATTAGTTGCCGCAACCACAGCCCCTAGAGTGTCCGTGCGTGTTCAAGTCCAAGAATTTTGTCTCTTTTTCCCGTTTGTGTTTTGGTTTGGTTCTAGTTCTGAGTTTGACTCATAGCGTATAACCTGCACTATGTATACTGAATGTAGATGCAATCAAATAGACTGGATATTTGATAATATCTAATACGAAATTGTTTAGGGCCTAGTACCCATCTCACAGTAGATGTGACAATACTATAAAGATAATTTGAGAGTACTTTATCAATTTTTAAGAAAGTTACTGAGATTAACTTGTATCACATTCAATGCACCCATCAGTTGTGTCTTCCTCTCCGCTCATATCGAATTCAGGCTGTAGAATGCCATTGTTATTAATTAATTAATTGATCGCTATCACTTTTGTTGGTGTATATTTTTCAATCATGGAAGGTAGACCCTGAATTTTATTGAATTCACCAAACAAATTTTATGTAGGATAGATAAATTGAAATATTAAAGTGCAATAGATCCATTGCAGAGAAGAATGGATCTGATAATCATAGGAAAGACCTGACAAACGCTCCAGGTAAAGCACTGTCCCAAGAGGGGATGAAATTCCAGGATGAGGACTGCGAATAAGGTGACAAAAGGTCTGGATGTCCGTTCATGCTTTTACAAAACTAATAGATAGATCCCGATCCCTCGCATCCGACATTGACCTTTTAATTGGTTTTGCAACGAGTCTAAGAATCCAAAATTCTACTTGGGATGCCTAAACTTGGGGATCTAGTCACTTAAATTGCCATTTATGGTAAAATCTTATATAGAATTGGTATATATACACTCTAATGATAAGCTGTATGGTTATCCCCTCCATACCAACGGCCTCCCGAGTCATGGGGAATATAAAAAACCCAAGTTATACGGTAAATCGGAATCGATCATGAACATAGCAAAATCTCAATTCTATCAACAATATAAAGACTTAATTCTCTTTAACAAAAATCTTATCGTTTCCGGTATTTGCTCGTTGGTACTAACAGCAATCATAACGCAGTATTACTACTATAATGCTTCTACCAACAATTTTGAAGTCTCATTAGTTTCGCTATTGGTTGAATATGTGATCGAAACACCAATTTTTGCTATACTCTATTACATTGACAACAAAAAGATATACACAAACGCTCAAACAGGAAGAGCGGACTGGTATGCCATAAAGACAGATTTAAAGAAACTAGTTGCTGTGTTTTCATTATCGGATGTAATATATGCAGTCGCTCAAATTTCTTTTGAATTTAATTTACTTCAACATACCACAGTCGAACCTTACCAAGCTTCGGTATATAGTTCGATAATAGCATGGGCAATATTTTTTGTCATAATCAATGTAAGTATTAGATCTGTTCGATTGTTTGACAGACAGAGATTGAGAAAATCGATGGAAATCTTGTTAGAACTAAAATATGTGATTTTAACATTGGTAGGATTTATCATTCTTGTCAATTCATTTATTTTTCTTTCATCAATACAGACGAGGGTTGTCTACACTAATTTGACAATTAATGTGACAGCTGCAACAGCCCTAATCGCAGGTATGATAGTATTGA
>DASWDL010000085.1:0-1803 GCA_036395315.1 Nitrososphaeraceae archaeon | reverse complement strand
TTAACATTCACATTAAATAAGCTTCTGGCAATTAAAAAATTTACCCATCGATGTGTAATTATATGTTTCAATTTCAGAGGGAAATAACCGAGAATTTGTATTCAGCCTTTAAATTCTGATTCAAGTATACGTCGCTTTTTTTGCATATCAAAAATGGCATCAGTCCGATTGTAGGCGTCATTTTTGGATCTCCCGAACAGAATTGACTGCAATAGAAGATGGTTTTCTGGTATCACCATCCCAGTCTGGTCATCAGAATACACGATTTTTAATGTGTCATCTTGTTTTCTGGTAGCATCTGTATGAATATGTACCATGTTGGTGTCTCCATATTCAAATCCAAGGTCCATTGCCTTCATACGAATATCGCCTGTTCCACTTACATTGCTAAGTATTGCTACACCAAATTCATTTTTATAAACCTCCAAAAACGAATCTATTTCAGGTGCAGCATCCTCAAACCTGATGGTCATTTGATGGACATGCATCATCCGTGATGGAACTTTATACGCTTCAATATACAACTTAGCTTGAATAAAAGATTTCACGTCCTCTTGATGGTGAGGATTTTGATCCCATTCAATAGAGTCCTTTACTACTTTTTTATCTTCGAGATCAGCCCATCTTCTAATAAGGGTTATGTCATATCTCTCAATTTCCTTTCCATATTTTTCGATCATAGGTTGCATGATCCTTCCTATTCCAGATACGTTACAACTTCCTTGTATTACATATTTTCTTCTGAACATATCATTAAAATTAACTCTAGAATTATGAATTATATCAGCTACTTTCTTAATTCCATCCCTATTCTCCCCACCTTGAAATATGGCAGGCTTATTCAGTGGTAAATATAGATCTATTTTGTTATTGAATCCAAATCCATCCTTTGCAGCATCAATTACTATGTCACTTTGAGCAATCCCCTCTCTTATTGTACCAGATACTGAGAAACCTGCCTCCTTGAATTTCAACCTCATGTTTTCAGGAACATACAAGGGAAAGTTTTTTTCAACTGCTTCGTCGAGTCTTTCGTCAATTGAATACTTTCCAATACCAATCAATTCAATTTCTTTATCCTTAGAAAAAGCGCTTGCAACTCTCCGTCCAATATTGCCAAAGCCATTTACGAAAACTTTAACCATGCCCCACTAGCAGAGTAGTTTAAGCATTATTTTATTGTATTGTACCGCGGATTGTTATTCTATCGTAGTCTAATTTCACAATTATATCTGTTATACGTATAAATAAAAGACTGGGCTATTTTAATAGTAATTGTCGATCGCTAGGTAGCAGCTGATGCATTTTGAAGGAAATTCTTGTTATTGATAACTATGACTCGTTCGTTTATAACCTTGCACAGCTCTTAGGCCAAATGGGGACTTCTCCCGTCGTGTTACGAAACGACAGAATCACAGTGGAAGGAATACAAAAAATGAATCCGTCGGCCATTGTAATATCGCCAGGTCCAGGTCATCCTGCGGACAAGAGGTCATTTGGCATATGTGGTGAAGTAATTTCCAGCATTGGCCCTTACACTCCTATCTTGGGCGTTTGTTTAGGTCATCAGGGTATAGCATACGCATACGGGGGCAAAGTAGTAAACGCTAAAAGGGTCAGGCATGGTAAGACAAGCCTCATTAGGCACTATGGAAGCTCTTTGTTCAATGAGCTAGCTAATCCGTTTGTAGCCACAAGATATCATTCTCTGGTGGCAGATCCGGATACGATTCCCTCTTGTCTAGAAATTACTGCTATTTCCTTGGATGATGGTGAAATTATGGCATTACAACATAATAAGTA
>DASWDL010000084.1:0-2459 GCA_036395315.1 Nitrososphaeraceae archaeon | reverse complement strand
CATTCAGTCCACTAGAGGATATTGATTTCGTCGAGGAAGAATTTGACCTTTGGTTATTGTCTGTAATCAAACGCGATTGGTCAAAAAATATTGAAGGATCTTCAAACGATCAAATCTTAGTGAAAAGATTATCTGGGTTGGGTATCAAGGCTCACGTAATCGATGAAGCCCTTGCTATACATAATTTAAAAATTAAGAAGATCACTTCATGGAATGAGGAAGAAATATTATCATTTACTAAGGTTTTAAGACGCATATCAAGACCCCTTGTCATTGTTGCAAATAAGGCAGACATTTCTACGTCCGAAGCTAACATACGGGCAATGAAAGAGAAGTATGAATCAGTGGTACCATGTACGTCAGAAGGAGAAACTTTGTTGAAGAATGCAAAAAGGCATGGGATTCTTAATTATCTCCCGGGAGACGCCTCGTTTCAAATAAAAGAGACAGTAAATCTATCTGAAAAACAACGACATGCATTGGAGTTGGTATCGAAATTTATGGCAAAGTACGGCTCCACCGGTGTTCAGCAAGCTATTAATTTCGTATGTTTCGAAATTTTGCACAAAATTGTGGTTTACCCTGTAGAAGACGAACTCGAGTTGAAAGACAAAAATGGGAATGTGTTACCAGAGGCATTCCTGGTCGACAAAGGCACCCATATCAAGTCTTTTGCCGCAATGATCCACAAGGATTTGGAAAAGGGTTTCCTATTCGCAATAGACGCAAGGACTAAAAAGAGGATAGGGGCAGATCATGAGTTAAGTAACAATGATATAATTAAGATAGTTTCAACATTAAGTAGGGGCTAAATTCTGATTGCTTTGTTTGGGGATAGAAAGTACTGCACATACATTTGCGAGTTCGGTTATAGATTATTCTAGTAATAAGGAACAACCAATTATACTTTCAGATGCAAGGAGTGCCTACATTTCTTCTGCAGGCTCAGGGATACATCCTAGGGATGCATCTAGACATCATGGTTCAGTAGCTTCAAAAATCATAAACAAAGCATTACTCAATGGTAAAATAAAAAGTACAGATTTGGCGGTAGTGGCTTATTCTGCTGGACCCGGCCTCGGTCCATGTCTAAGAGTTGGTGCTGTAGCGGCACGTTCAATTTCTTCTTTTTACCATAAACCTTTGATACCCGTTAATCATGCCATTGGACATATTGAGCTTGGAATTGCTCTTACTGGGTCGCGAGATCCTTTGGTACTGTTGGTTTCTGGCGGACATAGCCTGATAGCCGTTTTTTCTAACCAAAGATGGAGGATAATAGGGGAGACCCTTGATATTACACTCGGTCAGTTATTTGATCAATTTGGGAGACATCTAGGTTTTTCGTCGCCATGTGGCCCAAAAATTGAAGAACTGGCAAGGAAATCTTCTTACAATTATATACAGTTGCCTTATACGGTAAAGGGGAATGATATAACCTTTTCTGGTTTACTTTCCGCATTAAAGAGGGCCTTTACTTCAAAAATGATAGAGAAGGATCTGTGTTTTTCTCTTCAGGAGACCGCATTTGCAATGTTGTGTGAAGCAGTGGAACGAGCATTAGTAGTTACAAAAAAGAGAGAACTTCTAGTCGTTGGCGGCGTTGCCGCAAATATGAGACTTGGGAATATACTAGAAGCCGCTTCAAGGAGGCATGGTGCTTTATTTAGAATTTGTCCTCTAAAGTATTCAGGCGACAATGGTGCGCAAATTGCATGGAACGGCGCCCTTCAATTTGCTTCTGACACTAATGCCGCGATTAGGATTTCACAATCCTTTGTTAAACAATCCTGGCGTTTGGATGAAGTGAATATTTGCTGGAGAAGATGGCCAAATAAAGTATAATTCTTGGCAATATTGATTAACTTTCACATTTGGACTGGGGGTATTGGATAATAGAAAAAACGGATTTCTGTTGTATGAACAAATTCTGCTAGCCCATCCGGAATGTATATTCGGTATCAGAAATAAGCCAACAAGATCCCCGCAGCCAAACGCGGTTCCCCCAAGTATGAAGAATGGTAATGCAAAGAAAAAAAAAATTGTTAAATATTAAAATAATTGGCTGAAGAATTAAATAACGCAACTAGAAAGGCTGGCTGCTGTAGATATTGGACTCACCCACAGCCGTACCGTAAGGCAATCGGCAGCCGGTCAAATAATTACTATATTGTGATATTCTGAACTGACTGCCAAAGATGCGCGGCAGGACTGCGTTGGAAAGGAAATACAATGCACAATATAGTAGCATTCCGAATGTCGCATTTATGGCTGCTTGTCTCCTATTAAATAATGCAATTATAGAAGATATTGAAAACCCATGACTACCACTGTAGAAATAGTCAAAGATAGTTTAATGCCCTCACATGTAGACTCGGGGTGAATTTATGGTTGCTACTAACGTCAAAAAAATTAGTGCACCTGCAACAATAGCTGCATTTATCTGAAGTATGTCCGTG
>DASWDL010000083.1:0-4237 GCA_036395315.1 Nitrososphaeraceae archaeon | reverse complement strand
TACAGTTTTGTCGTACTTGGAGGGAAGTCTAAAAAATGCAACTATTATGGATGGCAAGAACAAAGAGTGTGGTTTCATTTTTTCGCTTCTAAACCCCCCCGTTCCATTGGGCGGAAACATAGTTGGATTAGACATATATGTAGACGAACTGCCCATTCAAAAAAAGTCAATTTTGGTAGCAACTTCCGACGACGTAGTAAATGCCGCATTACTATCCGAAAGTAGACCGATTTCGTTTAAGCCCTTTCAAAGCGCCAGATTCCTTATAAGTGGTATCGACCTTGTTGAAGGAAAGAGACACAAGGTCGTAATACTAAGCAAACTCGAGGGATTTGAACAAATAATAATCCCGTTTACATTTGCGGATACTGTTCGAAATAAGAAGGAAAGAGTGGTTATACCCACTAATATTATAGATGAATCAAATATTTTTTCAGGTGGTGAGGACACAATTTTCACTAATTTCACAGGTCCTCTCATTCTATCTGGTCGTAAAGCCTACATAGTTTGTTCTTCCAACGCCTCCCTTTCAGCTAACTGGACGTGGATGGGGGCAAGATACGATAATGGAGGTCTTTATGTTCCGCCAGCTAGAGCCTTTGGCAGAATAATTGTCGAAGTATCTGTTGATGACGGAGTTCGGAAGAGACTACCGAATTTTGTTGTTGCCTCTCGGCACGAAGGTGGCATACTTTATACAAGGCATGAGGTCGCTGGAATTCAAGTAAAAAGAACACTATTCGTGCCAACAAACAGTAAGGGGTTTATAATGAAACTCGAATTCTACTCTGACAAGAGTAGTGCTGATCTTGGTGGATTAGTTCAGGATAGTAAGTCTCCTTCTAAAAGGAAGATACGAGTTCATTTTATGATTGATGGAAACATAACTAGCTATGGATTGGCTGCTATTTCTCAAAGCAATGTCTCCAAGTATTACAAGTCAGAAAATTGTCTTCAAATTAGAACGTTGGCTAAAAAAGATGTTGCACATTATTTTGGGACTATAGGAATCGCTCCAGGAAATTTGAAGCCAACTCGTGTTCTTACTGATTCTTTTGATAACGATTTAGAATTGTCTTACGATCTCGCTTTAGAAGAAGATTTGACTAAAGAAATTGCGCTCATAGGCGCGGGTAGTTTCACTAGTCCACGTGAGTGCCTGCAGGAATATAAATTCATGAGAGAAAACTACTCGAAGTTGCTTGATGATACAAGGGATCACTTTGCTCATTTTTCAGCTAATACACTAGCTATTAACAGCAGCTCTGATTCTCATCCACTGTTTAGCAAGCTAATTAGAGCGTTTGAAAAAGCAAAAAATAGCTTAGAATATTTGAAAGCAGATTACGACAAACTTGGAGCTGGTATAAGCGCGGGATTGCCACGCTTTCCTAATTATTGGGCAAGAGATACAGGGTGGTCTCTGAGGGGCTATTTGTCATTAGGAGAATACCACTTCGCGTTACAAGTAATTGAAAATTTTTTGAAGCATCAAGCAAAACCCAGTTCCAAAAATGCATTACGAGGCGAGCTACCGATGATAATAAGCGGAAAATCATTTCTACATAGTACTACATATGGTTCTGCAGATTCGACGTTCCTCTTTCCTTGGGCTATTAAGCAGTATCTTTACGGAACAGGCGATTTACAGTACTTGGAAAAAAGATGGAAATCCATTAAAGATCTAATAAACTGGGGTTTCCTGAAAGATATCGATCATGATGGATTAGTAGAGCATGGCTTCTTTGGAACAGCCGAAAAACTTCCCATTCAGGATTCTACTTGGATGGACCATATTGATAGAAGAAAGAATGCAAATGATGTCCAGGGTTTATTTTATGAAAGTCTAGTGACAGGAAGTGAATTAGCCAAAATGGCAGGAGACGAGGATAGCCAAAAAAAATGGAGTACTGCTGCAGGCAAGTTAAAATTGAAAATAGACAAAGAATATTGGGAACCAAAATTGGAATATTATTATGACACAATAAGAAGGGATGGCTCCAAGGATAGTAGTATTCGCCCCAATTCATTAATTCTATTACTGAGCGGCGCGGTCTCCGACTCCGGAAAAATAGATGCGGTTCTAAACCGAATTGAAAGAGAAGATATGACAACACCTTGGGGAATTAGGACTTTGAGCTCGCTTGATCCGAAATATCACCCTTCATTATACCACGATGGAGCCGTTTGGCCACTTGTTACCGGATGGGCGGCTATTTGCGAAACTAAGTATTCTAGGCCTGAAAGAGCAATGCAGTTTCTTTCATCTATGGCTGACAGAATTCTTTCTGAAAATGGTATGTTTGCTGAAACTTATCGCGGGGACAGGCCAGAACCCTTCAATTCATGTATACTTCAAGCATGGTCAGTGGGGATGTATGTATATGCCCTTCGAGAAATTATGCTAGGGGAGCAAATTAATATGATCGACAATACGGTAAAATTCAATCCACAAATTCCTACTTCCCTAAGGTCGAGTGCAACGCAAATCAATTTTGAAGATTATTTCCATAGCCCCGAAGGCAGAATTAGGGTTAAGATAGAGGTTCACCCGGAGAGTGAAAATATAGTAGTCCACGGGAAGGAATTCGCTGGAAACATTCCCGAGTTTACAAGTCATAATTATTCTGTGAACATGGTGTGATATGATTCAGATAGATTGTTAATTCAAAAATCGTTCCCACAAATCATGAGCAATATTTGTCCAGCAAGATATTTAAACCTAAAAGCTTGCGAATTCACATACTTGGTCACATCAGCATGATTTAAATTAAATCCCTGAATCAAATCATAAGATAACATTAGGAGAATTCGATTGAACGTAACTGGGCCTGAAGTGACTGTCGAGATATGCTAAGAATAGATGAAGACAAAATTTTCGCAATAATACAAAAAAAGACGCCTAAGTCTGTATCTCTGTCTGGTCCAAGTGCCATTATGCATAAAATCCAAGCCTGCGGACGTAGGATTAGTGAATCGTTTGGTATCCCTGTTTACATCATCGGGGATAATTCCTGGGGTTCCTGTGACCTAAATACTAATGCGGCTGAAATGTTAAAAACTGACATCTTATTCAATATTGGTCATTCCATCTCTATGGATTCATTTGGAGAGAAAGTTATGATGATTGGTGCCTACGATGACGTTGAATTCGAAGTTGTCGCAATTAAATGCGCCAGGGGACTGAAGAGCACAAAAATTAGTACTATCGGTTTGGTTACAAACAGTCAACATCTATTCGCATTAGATCGAGTGAAACAGATTTTTGAAGAACATGGCTACAAGGTCATAATTGGCGGAAGACGAGGTCAATTGAATGAGGGTCAGGTTTTTGGGTGCGAATTCTACCCAGCATACGAAGTTCAGGACGTAGTGGATGCATATGTCTTTCTTGGTCAGAGCGTCTTCCATTCAGTGGGAATAGCAATGGCAACACAGAAACCTACCTTTATGCTTGATCCATATTTCGAGGAATTTTCGGATGTAACTCGTATGGCTGTCATTCTTCAGAAACGGGCAATGCTATCGGTCTACAATTCACTGGAAGCAATGTCCTTTGGAATTATTATAGGCTTGAAGGAAGGACAATTTGGTCAAGTTAAGGCTCTTGAACTTAAAAAGGCATTTGAGGACTTGGGTAGAACCGTCCAATTAATTGCAATGAGTGAGGTAACTGAAGATAAAATAAAGATTTTTGGAGGAATTGATGTGTTCGTGCAAGTAGCTTGCCCTCGAATTAGTATAGACAACCATTTCGAAAAGCCGATGCTGTCTGTGCCTCAAGCCCAGGCTCTAATTAAATTACTTAAACACGAATCCGTTGAGGACTTCATGAAGACTAGGCACTGGCTCTGATAATCTTTTTTAAACCAAGCGCGAACAGGGTTAAATAATTTGGACTAAAAAAAGAGTTAGTTCTCAATGTAGCTACAATCTTTATGACATTCCCTACAACAGTACATGCTTGATTCGGCAGTAGTGTACCGGTATAACTCTTCTAAACTCCCAATCCAAGCCTTACAATTGACTTACACCAGTTCTGAGCATCCTCGCTCAGTTAGCTGCTTACACCATTCTATACGTCGGGATATAATATCGGCATTGCATGTATGAACCTTCCACCTCAAGATTTACCCCGCATTTACTCATGCCAAAACGAAATTATCGTTGCCATTTTAAAGGAAAGAAATTTCACTTCTTATCTGATGGACCAGATAACATAGATATAGTCTTACAT